>NZ_JAUZMY010000006.1:0-238748 GCF_036327455.1 Nocardiopsis codii
GGTTGCGGGCGATCATCGAGGAGGTGTTGTTGTCGGTGATGTACGAGGTGCCGTCCCGTGAGGATGTGGGGCAGGTGATCATCAGTCGGGAGACGGTGATCGACAACGTGAACCCCACGATCGTGCCGCGCATCCGGACCGGGAAGAACCGGCAGCGCCGCGACCGCTCGGCCTGATCACAGCGGCTCCGCGCCCTCCCGGGCGCACGGGGCGAGGACGGGTCCGTCTCGGGACACGCCGTCCGACACCGCCCGGTGCGCGTCTCCCGGTGTGAGACTGTCCGGGGAGGTGGGCGCATGGGAGGCGGAGCCCCGATCAGTGACAGCGAGCTCCTGTTCGAGGAGCTGGTCAGGTCCGTGCACGGCTGCGGGCCGATGGAGGTCCTGGAGTCCGCCGACCGCTACAGCCGGGCGATCGGGCTCGCGGGGATCACCGTCCACCTGGTCGACCTCCAACAGCACCTCCTCGTCCCCCTCACCGGCGGACCCTCGCTCGACATCGACTCCACCGAGGCCGGGGAGGCCTACCGCTCCGACACGCTGCGGCTGGACGAGGGGAGCGGCGGCGAGCTGAGCCTCTGGCTGCCCCTGCGGGACGGCGCCGACCGCATGGGCGTGCTGCACGTCAGGGCGCCCTCGCTGGACGAGCCGACCCTGCGCCGCTGCCAGACGCTCGCCTCCCTGCTGGCGCTGATCGTCACCTCCAAACGCGCCTACAGCGACACCTACGTCCGCCACACCCGCACCCGTCCGGTGCAGCTGCGCACCGAGATGCTGCGCGCCTTCCTGCCACCCCGCACCCTCGGCACCACGCGGGGGGTGTCCACCGCGGTCCTCGAACCCGCCTACGAACTCGGCGGCGACGCCTTCGACCACTCGATCACCAAGGACACCCTGCACGCCGTCATCCTCGACGCGATGGGCCACGACCTGGCCTCCGGCCTGACGGCGTCGGTGGCCATGGCCGGGGCCCGAGGAGCCAGGCGCAACGGGGCCGACCTCGCCGAGCTGACCGCGAGCGTGGAGAAGGCCCTGGTCACGTGGCTGCCGGAACGGTTCTGCACGGGTGTCTTCGCCACCCTGGAGCTCGCCACCGGCGTGTTCTCCTGGGCCAACTGCGCCCATCCCACGCCCCTGCTCATCCGGGACCGCCGCCTGGTGGCCGGAGCCCTGGAACGCGAGCCGGAGGTGCCCCTCGGCCTCGGCGGGGTCCTGGCGGACACCGGGGCGCGCACCGTGCACCGCGTCCAGCTCGAGCCCGGCGACCAGGTGCTGCTCTACACCGACGGGGTGACCGAGGCGCACGACAGCCACGGGCAGATGTTCGGCCTCGAACAGTTCGCGGACTTCGTCATCCGCGCGGCCTCCGCCGACGAACCCGCCCCCGAGACCCTGCGGCGCCTCATCCACGCCATCCACGCCCACCAGCGGGGCAGTTTCAACGACGACGCCACCATCATGCTGCTGGAGTGGCACCCCGAGGGCACCGGGGTGCCGCGGCCCCGGGGCGGCTGAGGGGTCGGCGCGGAGCCGCGCCGACACGTGCCCGCGTGTGTCAGGGGCGGCGCCCGCGGCGGGCGCGGAGCTCCGTCCCAGGGGCGGCGCCCACCGCCGCCGTCACCACAGGGCCAGCACCCGGCTCGGGCCGCCGGAGGCGTCCAGCCCCGGCATGACCCCGACACTGAGCAGCGCGCCGCTCGGTGGGAGCCGGTCCAGGCCGGTCAGCGACTCCAGCCCCCAGCGGTCGGCGCGCCCCACCACCTCGTGCGCGGCGAAGTCCGTCGAGCACCCCGGGTCGGTGCTCAGGGTGTCGACACCCACCCCGGCGATCCTCCTCCGGGAGACCAGGAACTCGCACACCTCAGGACCGAAGCCGGGGAAGTGCCACGAACCGTCGGCCGCCACCCCGCGCACCGCCTCGTCCCCCCGCTCCCACCGGGTGCTCCACCCCGAGTTCATCAGGACCGCCGCCCCGGCGGGGATCTCTCCGTGCACCCGCTCGAACGCCAGGACGTCGTCGACCGTCACGGTCGTGTCCGGGTCCTCGGCCGCACGGGCCCTGACGTCGATGACCGCGGCGGGTGCGACCAGCTCCTCCGGCCGGATGTCGGGGACCAGACGGCCGCCGCCGATCACGTGCCCGGGCGCGTCCAGGTGCGTGCCCGTGTGCTCGCCGAACGTCCACTGCTGGAGGTAGAGACCGAACTCGCCCTCGGGAGGGGCCTCGGAGACCGTCTCCCTGAGCGGCTTCACGTCGTCCCACCCGGGCATCGTCGGCGAGATCACGTGGCTCAGGTCGGCCACCGTGCGAAAGCCCCGGGGCCACGGGCGGGGGGCGGGAGGCCCGGTCGGCGGACCGGCCGGCGCAGGGCCGGTGAGGCCGTTCCGGGCGCGGACGGTCTCACCGGTTCCGTGGAGGCACATGGGGTCCCTTTCGTTGCGCGTCCCCTGCCGTATGCCCGGCCCCGGGGGCTGAACAACCTACCTCCGAACCCCTGTGGACAGGCCCCCGGCGCACCGCGGACGTGCGCACGCCCGGCGCGGGCACGTCCCCGCACCCGGTCGGCGTGGCCGCGGGCCGGGGGAGGCCCGCCCGGGGCGCCGGGTCAACTGCCGTCCTCGCCCGCGACGGTGTCGAACACCAGGTCGCTCCAGCTCTCCGGGGCGGAGCCGATGGCGCCGATCTCGGCCATGAACGCGCCGATCCTCTCCAACCCCTGCGGCGCGGTCGTGTACTCGATGCCGTCCCGGCCCAGGTGCTCCAGGTACTCCTCCGCGGAGACCGCCCCGTCCTCGGCCTCGGACAGGATGCGGGCCGCCTCCTCGGGGTCGTCGGTGATCAGCCCGTTGGCGCGCTCCACGCAGGCGTGCAGGGCCTCGATGACGTCGGGGTTCTCCTCCGCGTAGTCCTCCAGCGCGGTGACCACGTTGAAGCCGTGCGGGGCGCCGAACACCTCGTAGCTGTCCAGCAGGACGCGCGCGCCCTCGGCCTCGGCCTGGTACTGGAACGGCGGCGCGGTGACCGCCGCCGCGATCTGCCCGCTCAGCAGGGCCTGGAGCGCGTCGGGGTGGGGCATGGCCACCAGGTTGTCGGTGAACCGGCCGGGGTCGTCGAACTCCTCCCGGGCGGCGTGCGCCAGCACGATCGACTGGATCGACCCGGGCTGGGGCGAGGAGATGCGGTCGGCGTCGGTGATGTCGGCCAGGCTCCGGATGCGGTCGTCCAGGGTGACCATCCGGAGCGGCATGTTGTTCAGCCCGGTGACGACCTTCCAGGGAACGCCGCTGTCGCGCGCCTGGAGGAAGGGGGCCAGTCCTCCGGTCCCCGCCTGGAGGCTGCCGGCGAGCATGCCGTCCCGGCTGGCCGAGCCCCCGCTGAGCACCTGCCACTCGACGGTGTGGTCCGGCAGCGCCTCCGCCAGCCACCCCCTCGCCTCGACGACGGTCAGCGACGCGTAGCTGAGCCCGTATCCGGTGGCGATCGCCACCGAGCCGGAACCGGCTCCGGAGCTCCCGGAGCCGCCGGAGCAGCCGGCGGCGCCCACGACCGCGGCGCCCGCGAGCAGGCCGAGCCCGCCGCGGAACAGGTCGCGGCGTCCGGGGGTGCGCGGTGTACGGATGGCGGTCACAGGGCGGCTCCCTCTTTCATGCCCCAGCGGACGACGGTCCGCCGCTCCAGCAGTGTGAACAGCAGGTCCAGTGCGATCCCGATCAGCGCGATGGTGACCAGGCCCGCGAAGACGTCCGGGATGTCCAGGTAGAAGCGGGCCTCGTTGATGAAGAATCCGAGGCCCCCCTGGGCGCCGGCGACACCGAAGACCAGTTCGGCCGCGATGATGGTGCGCCAGCCGAACGCCCAACCGGTTCGGACCCCCGCCACGGTGTGCGGCAGCGCCGCGGGCAGGTGCACGTCCCGGATCAGCCGCCACGAGCGCAGGCCGAGGCTGCGGCCGACCATGAGAGTGGTGGCCGGGACGGTGCGGAAGCCCATCCCGATGTTCACCGCCATCGGCCACAGCACCGCGTTGGCCACCACGAACACCAGGGCGGTCTCGTTGAGGCCGAACCACAGCATGGCCAGGGGCAGGATCGCCACCGACGGCAGAGGGTTGACCATGGCGGTGAGCAGCGTCAGCAGGTCGTCGCCGAACCGTGTGGCGACCGCGAGGGCGGTGAGCACGACGGCCAGCGCCGTGCCGATGAGCATGCCCAGGCCCAGGATCCGCAGGGTGGTGAGCGTGGGGCCGACCAGGGCGCCGGCGCCCCACCCCTCGGCGAACGCGGCGGCGACGTCCCAGGGCCCCGCGAAGACGAGCGGGCTGACGTCGGCGACGACCACGTAGAGCTGCCACAACCCGATCAGCGACACCAGCAGGACGCCCCGCCGCAGGCCGACGGGCAGCCTCGACCAGGGGCCGTCCGCGTACCGGCGACCGGAGCCCGTCCCGTCGGGGGCCTGTACGGACGCGGTGGTCTCAGTCGATGACGGCATGGCCGACCTCCTCCTTGTCGTCGGTGAGCAGGGCGCGCAGGCGGCGGCGCGCGGCCGTGAACTCCTCGGTGTCCGGGCGGTCCAGGCCGGCGACGTCGAGGGTCTCCACGACGGTCGAGGGGCGCCCGCCCAGCACCGCGACCCGGTCGCCCAGCAGGACGGCCTCGTCGATGCTGTGGGTGACGAACAGGATGCTCACGCGGGTGCGGCGGGCCAGTCCGGCCAGTTCCCTCTGGAGGCGGCCGCGGGTCTGGGCGTCCAGGGATCCGAACGGCTCGTCCATCAGCAGCATGCGGGGCTCCAGGGCGAACGCCCGCGCGATGGCGACCCTCTGTTTCATGCCGCCCGACAGTTGGTGCGGGTGGCGGTCCAGGGCGTGCCCCAGGCCCATCAGCTCCAGTTGCGCGGTGGCGCGCACGCGCGCCTCGTCGCGCGGGGTGCCGGTCGCCCGCAGCGCGTAGGCGACGTTGCCGAGGACGGTCCGCCAGGGGAAGAGCTGGTCCAGTTCCTGGAAGACCACGGCCCGGTCGGGGCCGGGGCCCCGCACCTCGGCGCCGTCGAAGACGATCCGTCCGGCGGAGGGGGTCAGGAAACCGGCGACGGCCTTGAGGACCGTGGACTTCCCGCAGCCGGAGGGGCCGATCAGCATCACGGTCTCGCCGTCGCCGACGGTGAAGCCGGCGTCGGCGACCGCCGGTACGTGGCCGCCCGGGCCCGAGTACCCGATCGCCACCCCGTCGACGGACAGGAGCGGGTCTGCGCCCATCGGGGCTCCTTTCTCGTTGCGCGGTGTCGTGGCCGGCGAGTGCGCGGCACCATCTCCCGACTAAATCAGTAGGAAATATAGACTATTTGGGCGGATTCGGCCACCGCGTAGGCGGGCGAGAGGGCCGGGCGGACACGCGGATCCGGGCTCCGGGCCCGGGTTCCTGCAGGTCGGCGCCGGGTGGCGGTCTCCTTCGGAAGGAGGGGCCCGCCACGGCCGCCGGGTCAGGGGCGGGGTGAGACCGCGGGGAGGTCGCGGACGGGGCGCACGAGCAGCAGTGCGAGCCCCACGAGGAGGGTGGCGGCCCCGCCCGTGAGCAGGATGGGCCGGGCGCCGAAGAGCTCGGCGGCCGGTCCCGCCAGCGCCTGCCCGACGGGCATCATCGCCAGGGAGCCCGCCACCTCGTAGGAGTGGATCCGGCCCAGGACCGGGCCGGGGGTCTGGGTCTGCACGCTGGTGTTCCACATGACGCCCCAGAAGCCCATCACCGCGCCGCTGACCGCCGCCCCCGCGGCCAGCGCGGGCACGGGAAGGCCCGCCCCCACGCTCATCGAGAACGCGCCCGCGCCGAACAGGGCGAACGTGCCCGCCCTGAGCGGGAACCGCGGCCGTACCCGCATCGCGACCAGGCCGCCCAGGGCCGTGCCGCCGCCCAGGGTGGAACTGACGAGCCCGAACGCCGCGGCGCCGTGCCCGGGGATGATCTCCGCCGCGGTCAGGGGGACCTGCGGGCCCCACATGCTCACCATCAGCACCATCCACAGCAGGATCACCGACCACATCCAGGTGCGGCTGCGGAACTCCCGCCATCCCTCCGCGAGGTCGGCGACGTAGCCGGGACCCTCGCCCCGCCGCCTGGCCGTCCCGGGCAGCCGGACGAGCCCCAGTAGGACGGCTCCGACGGCGTAGGTCCCCGCGTGCGCGGCGAGGACGCCGGCGGCGGAGAACACCCCCACGAGCAGCCCCGCCACGGCCGGCCCCAGCAGCATGGCGAGGGCCTCGGCGGTGCGGATGACGGCGTTGGCCCCGTGCACGTCCCGGGACACCCGCGGCACCACCGACGCGACGCCCGGCTGGAACGCTCCGGCGGCGATCCCGTTCACCGCGCCGATGGCGCAGATCTGCCACAGCACCACGTGCCCGGTCAGGAACAGGACCGCCACCGTTCCCTGGGTGAGGACGCGCACCAGGTCGGCCAGGACCATCAGCCGGCGTGCGCCCCACCGGTCCGACAGCACCCCGCCGAAGATCACGAAGCCCACGAAGCACGCCGAGAAGGACGCCATCGCGAGGCCGATCCCACCCGCCCCGTGGCCGTGGGCGATCAGTCCGGCGGACAGGGCGACGGGCAGCATCCCGTCGCCGAGCTTGGCGACGACGCGGGCCGAGAAGAACAGGGAGAAGTCCCGCGACCACAGGCGCCGGTCCCCGCCCGCCCGCCACACGCGTCCGACCCGTTCCGGCAGTGCGCCGCGCCCCATGGCCCCCGCTTCCCGCCCGCGACCCGCTCGCTCCGACGGTCCGCCACACTACCGGTCCAGACCAGTTGCCGGGAAGCGTGGCGTCGTCGGGCGACGAGGGCCGGAACCTGTCACACCTCGCTCCGCTCCAGTAACTTGGCTCACACGCGGCCGCGGAGGAGAGGACCCCTATGCCCCTGGAGCAGAGCGCCGACTGGTGGAAGTCCAGCGTCGTCTACCAGATCTATCCGAGCAGCTTCAACGACAGCGACGGCGACGGGATCGGCGACCTGCCCGGTGTCATCGACAGGCTCGACTACCTGAAACTGCTCGGCGTCGACGTCGTGTGGCTCTCGCCCGTCTACCCCTCGCCGTGGGACGACAACGGGTACGACATCAGCGACTACCGCGACATCCACCCCCGGTTCGGCACGCTGGAGGACTGGGACCGGCTGCGCGACGGACTGCACGAGCGCGGGATGCGCCTGGTGATGGACCTGGTCGTCAACCACACCAGCGACGAGCACCCGTGGTTCACGGCCTCCCGCGCCGGCGATCCCGACAAGCGCGACTTCTACCTCTGGAGGCCGGGACGCGACGGAGGGCCGCCCAACAACTGGGGGTCGGCGTTCTCCGGGCCCGCCTGGACCCGGGACGAGGCCACCGGAGAGTACTACCTGCACCTGTTCACCCGCCGCCAGCCCGACCTGAACTGGGAGAACCCCCGGGTGCGCGAGGCCGTCCACGGCGTGGCGCGCTGGTGGCTGGACCGGGGTGCCGACGGGTTCCGCATGGACGTCATCAACTTCGTCTCCAAGACCCGGCGGATGCCCGACGGCCCCCTCGTGGGCGACCACGGGTCCTTCGCCGAGTACGCCGTGAACGGCCCCCGCCTGCACGAGTTCCTGCACGAGATGCACCGGGAGGTCTTCGCGGGCCGGGACGTGCTCACCGTCGGCGAGATGCCCGGGGTGGGAGTGGAACAGGCGCGCGTGCACACCGACCCCGCCAACCGCGAGCTCGACATGGTGTTCCAGTTCGAGCACGTGGACCTGGACCACGGGCCCGGCGGGAAGTTCGACCCGCGCCCCCTGGACCTGCGCGATCTCAAGCGCTCGCTCAACCGCTGGCAGGAGGGGCTGGGCGGGGTCGGCTGGAACAGCCTGTACTGGAACAACCACGACCAGCCCCGGGCGGTGTCGCGCTTCGGGGACGAGCGGTTCCGGGTGGAGTCGGCGACGGCGCTGGCCACGACCCTGCACATGATGAAGGGGACGCCGTACGTCTACCAGGGCGAGGAGTTGGGGATGACCAACGCCCACCTCACCGACATCGCGGACTACCGGGACGTGGAGACCCTCAACCACCACCGCGTCACGGTGGGGGCAGGGAAGGCGGACCCGGACACCGCCATGGCTGGTATCGCCCGGATGAGCCGGGACAACGCGCGCACGCCCATGCAGTGGGACGCCTCGCCCAACGCCGGGTTCACCACCGGGACGCCGTGGATCGGGGTCAACCCCAACCACGTCGAGATCAACGCGGAGGCGGCCGTCGCCGACCAGGGCTCGGTGTTCCACTACTACCGGCGCCTGATCGCGCTGCGCAAGGAGCACCCGGTCATCGTGCACGGCCGGTTCGAGCCCCTGGCCGAGGACGACCCCGCCGTGTACGCCTACGCCCGGATCCTGGACGACAGGGTGCTGACGGTGCTGGTGAACTGGAGCGCCGAGACGGTGCCGCTGGACCTGGACCCCAAGGTCGCCGGACGCGACCCCGAACGGCTGATCGGCAACTACCCGGAGGAGGCCGGGCCGTTCGCGCCGCTGCGCCCCTGGGAGGCCAGGGTCCACCTGGGGACGGCCTGACCGACCGGCCTTCCGGCCCCGGGCCGCCACCGCGGTGCGCCGGGGCCGGAAGGCCGCACGCGGTGCCGGTACCGCGACCGGCCCGGCGCGTTCCGTGACCTGGGGCGGAGCCCGCCCCCGGGGTTCAGAATTTTTGAAATCCGCCTGAAGTGAGGTTAGACTAACCTTCGTTCTGTCGGGGTTCTCCCGTTTTGTCCTCCGTGCTTCCCCTCGGGGTCGATAGCCCCTGCGCGGAACAGGCCCGCCGGGTACGACGCGGCCACCCTCATGACGAAGAAAGCAGTGTGAGCATGGCCTCCACCTTCCACCGCGCCAGCGGCATCGGACTCACCGCCCTCCTCGCCCTCGGCCTCACTGCCTGCGGCGGCACCGAGGAGAACACCGACGAGAGCGGCGGCGGCACGGCGGACGGCACGTTCCCGGCCAGCATCGAGAGCGCCCTCGGCACCGCGGAGATCCCCGAGCAGCCCGAGCGCGTCGTCACCCTCGGCCAGGGCTCCGCCGAGACCGCCATCGCCTTGGGCGTCGTGCCGGTCGGCGTCGAGAGCTACGAGTGGGGCAGCGACGACTCCGGGTACCTCCCCTGGATCCACGAGGCCGTCACCGAGTCCGGCGAGGAGCTGCCCGCGCAGTTCACCGGAGCCGACGACATCGACTTCGAGGCGATCATCGAGCTGGCCCCCGACGTCATCCTCGCCCCCTGGTCCGGCGTCACCCAGGAGCAGTACGACATCCTGAGCGACATCGCGCCCACGGTCGCCTACCCCGAGCTGCCCTGGAGCACCGACTGGGACCAGCAGATCGAGATCATCGGCGAGGCGCTCGGACAGCCGGAGGAGGCCCAGGGCCTCGTCGAGGACATCGAGGGGCAGTTCACCGAGGCCGCGGCGGCCAACGAGCAGTTCGCCGACCTCAGCTTCTCGTACGTCTACACCGACGGCCCCGGCACGCTCGGCGTCTTCCTCCCCGACGAGCAGCGCGTCGCGATGGTGCGCGGCCTGGGCCTGACCGTCGACCCCGTCGTCGAGACCTTCCCCGAGACCGAGGGCACCGACTCCGCCATCATCGGCCTGGAGAACGCCGACCAGCTGGCCGACAGCGACCTGATCTTCACGTTCTACACCGACGACGAGACGCGCGCCGAGATCGAGGCGCAGGACCTCTACGGGGCCATCCCCGCCATCGAGCGCGGGGCCGTGGTCGCCGCCGAGGACACCTCCTTCGTCACCGCGTCCTCGATCATCAACCCGCTCACCGTCCCCTGGGTCATCGAGCGCTACGTGCCCATGATCGAAGAGGCCGCGGCCAACACCGACAGCTGACCCCCACTGGCAAGGCGAACGTGAAGACACTCACGGCGCCGTCCCGCACGGGCCCCGCCCGCGCCGTGCTCATGCTCGGCGCGGGCGTCGCGGCCCTGGCCGGGGCGGTCCTCCTCAGCCTCGTCATGGGCAGCAAGCCCACCTCGCCAGTCGAGGTGTGGCAGGTGCTGACGGGCGGGGCCGACTCCTTCACCACCACCGTGGTGGAGAGCCGCTATCCGCGCACCCTGCTCGGCATCGTCGCCGGGGCGGCACTCGCCCTGGCGGGCACCCTCATGCAGGGCATCACGCGCAACCCCCTCGCGGACCCCGGGCTGCTGGGTGTCAACGCGGGCGCCGCCGCCGCGGTGGTCACCGCCACCGCGCTGTTCGGACCCACCTCCGTCACGGGCACGGTCTGGTGGGCGCTGCCGGGCGCGCTCGTCGCCGGACTGGCCGCGTACACCGTGGGGAGCAGGGGCGGGGACGGCGGCCTGGTCCGCCTCGTCCTGGCCGGGGCGGTGGTCTCCGCCGTGCTCACCGCCTACGTCCAGGCGGTGGCGCTGAGCATGCCCGACACCTTCGACAGCTACCGCTACTGGGTGGTCGGCTCCCTGGGCGGGCGCGGCTACGACGTCCTCCTGTCCGTGCTGCCCGTCATCGGCGTCGGCGTCCTGCTGGCGTTCCTCGTCGCCGGGGGCCTCAACGCCCTGGCGCTGGGGGAGGAGGCGGCGATCGCCACCGGCGCGAACACCCTGTGGATCCGCTCCGCGGGGCTGGTCGCGGGCACCGTGCTCGCCGCCGGAGCCACGGCGGCGGCCGGCCCCATCGCCTTCGTGGGCCTGGCCGTGCCCCACGTGGTGCGGGCCCTGGTCGGTGTGGACTTCCGCGTCCAGGTACCGTTCGCCCTGCTGGTCGGACCCACCCTGCTGCTGGTCGCCGACGTCGTCGGCCGCACGATCGTCCGGCCCACCGAGCTGATGGTCGGCGTGGTCACGGCGTTCGTCGGCGCGCCCGTCCTGCTGTACGCGGTACGGAAGATGCGGAGCGCCTCATGACCCGGTCCGCCACCCGGACGCGTCGGCCGCTGCCGCCGCGCCGCGCCGCCCCGCCCGTGCTCCGGCTCGGACCGGTCGCGCTGCCCGTCCACCCGCGCTCCGTCCTGTGGGCGGTGCTTCTCCTGGTGCTCCTGGCCGCCGCCGCGGCAGCCACCCTCGCCCTGGGGCGGCTCGGCATCCCCCTCACCCGCCTTCCCGCCGTGGTGGCGGGAGCGGGCGAGGCCACCGAGACGTTCGTCCTCGAACGCCTGCGCGGCCCCCGGCTGACCGTCGCCGTCGGCACCGGAGCAGCCCTGGGCCTGGCGGGAGCGCTCTTCCAGTCCGTCACCCGCAACCCGCTGGGCAGCCCCGACGTCATCGGCCTCGGAGCGGGGGCCGGGGCGGGAGCCGCCTTCGCCGCCCTCGTTCTGCCCGGTGTCGTCCCGGTACCGGTGGGCGCCCTCGCGGGCTCCGCCCTGGCCATGGCCGTCGTGGCCTCGGCGACCGGGACCGGGCTTCGCCATCCGGGGCGCCTCATCGTCGCCGGGATCGGTGTGGCCGCGATGGCGCAGGCGTTCACCCAGTTCGTGGTGTCCGTGATGGCCCGGGACCAGGCCGGCGTCCTGTCCGCCTACGTCAACGGCAGCCTGGGCGCCCGGGCCTGGGAGCACGCCGGAACCATCTGGTTGGTCCTGCTCCTGGCGCTGCCCTTCGTGGTGGTGCTGGCGGGGCCCGTCACCGTCAACGAGATGGGCGACGAGATGGCCGACTCCCTCGGTGCGAGCGCAGCCCGGACCCGGATCGGCGCCGTCGTCCTGTCGGTGGTGCTCTCCGCCGCGGCGGTGAGCGTCGCCGGCCCGATCGCGTTCGTGTCCCTGACCGCCCCGCAGATCGCCCGCAGGCTCAGCGGGGCCCCCGGCCCCAACCTGGTGCTGTCCGCGATGGTCGGCGCACTCCTGCTGGTGGCGGCCGACCTGGCCGTGCAGCAGTCGCCGGTCGGCGACGGGCTGCCGGTCGGGATCTTCACCATGGGGCTCGGGGGCGTCTACCTGGGCTACCTGCTGGTTCGTGAATGGCGAAAGGGTGTGCTGTGAGTCTGGTGCTGTCCGCTGAGGGCCTCACCCTGGGGTACGGGGCCGACCCGGTCGTGCGCGACCTGGACCTCGGCGTGGCCGAGGGTGAGTTCACCGTCATCGTCGGACCCAACGGGTGCGGCAAGTCGACCCTGCTCAAGGCGTTGGGCCGGGTGAACAAGCCGATGTCGGGCCGTGTGCTCCTCAACGGGAACGACATCCGGGGCCAGCGCGCCAAGGCGGTCGCCCGCCAGATGGCGCTCCTGCCGCAGAGCCCGGTCGCGCCGGAGGGCATCACCGTGCGCGCCCTGGCCGCGCGCGGGCGCTTCCCCCACCACACGCTGGTGCGCCAGTGGAGCCCGGACGACGAGACCGCGATCTCCCGGGCCCTGGAGCTCACCGGGCTGGCCGACCTGGCCGACACCCAGGTCGGGTCGCTCTCCGGGGGGCAGCGGCAGCGCGCGTGGGTGGCGATGGTCCTGGCCCAGGACACCGGCGTCCTGCTGCTGGACGAGCCCACCACGTTCCTGGACATCGCGCACCAGTACGACCTGCTGGAGCTGTTCGCCGACCTGCACCGCCAGGGGCGCACGATCGTCGCCGTCCTGCACGACCTGGCCCAGGCGGCCCGGTTCGCGAGCCGTCTGGTCCTCATGAACAGGGGGAGCGTGGTCGCGGACGGCGCACCCGGGCAGGTCGTGACCGCGGCCCTGGTGGAGGAGGTGTTCGGGCTGCCGTGCGACGTGGTGCCCGATCCGCGCACCCGGACACCACTGGTCATCCCGCACGAGCGCTCCTGAGGCGGTGCCCCTCAGGCGGGGCGTCCGTCCGACGGCTCCCGGTCCCGCTGGGCCTTGTACTCCTCCCAGTGGGACAGGAGGGTGTCGTGGTAGTCGTCCAGCCAGCTCATGTAGTCGTGCATGTTGCGCAGGCGGTTGCGCGCGGGAGGGCTCAGGGAGGGGAGCCGGTCCAGCGCGGACGCGGCGAGCTCCTTCTGCCGTCGCAGGTAGGCGCGCTCGTTGCGCAGGAACCCGCCCCACACGTCCTCGTCCATGGTGACCAGCCGTGAGCGGCGGTGGGGGTCCCCGACCAGCTCGACGAAGCCCATCTCCCGCAGGCGGCGCACCGACTGGGACACCGATCCCCGGCTGACCCGGGCGCCGTCGGCGATCTCCTCGGCGCTCACCGCGTCGCGGTCGGCGACGAGCAGGTAGCCCACGATGCGCCCCTCGGCCTTGGGGCGGCCCTGCGACTGCCAGTACTCGGAGAACCGGCGGACGAAGTCGTCGCGGAACTCCTCGTCCCCGTCCGTGTCCGCCGCCGTCCCGGTGCTCTCCGCCATGGGAGCCACGATAGCGCCCGGAGGTGGCCCGGAATCCCCGGTCGCCGTCGGGATCACCTGGTGCGCAGTGACTCCAGCATCCCCGAGAGCGCGGCCCAGACGTCCTCCAGGCCGTCGGGGTCCTCGCTCGCGGCCAGCCACAGGGCGGCCTCGTTCATGGCCCCGGACAGCAGGTGGGCCAGGGGCGTCACCGGCTGGGGGTGCAGGACCCCCGCCTCGACGAGATCGGTGAGCGCCTCATGGAGGTGGTGCGCGGACCCGGCCTCGTCCAGGGACCGCCAGGCGCTCCAGCCGAGCACGGCGGGCCCGTCCACCAGCATGATCCGCCGCACGTCCGGCGCGGTACCGGCGGCGAGGAAGGCCCGGCACCCGGCGGTCAGCCGGTCCCACGGGTCCCCGTGTGCGTCGGCCGCCCCCGCCACGGTGTCGGCGACCTCCCCCTGGACCTCCTCCAGGACGGCGCGGAAGAGGTCGGGCTTGCCCTCGAAGTGGTGGTAGAGGGCCCCCTTGGTGACTTCGGCGGCCTCCACGATCCCGCTCAGGCCGACGCCGCCGTACCCGTGCTCGGCGAACAGCCTGCGGCCCTCGCGCAGGAGGGCCCTCCTGGTGCGCTCGCGCTGTCCGGCCCTGCGCCCGGTCTCCGCGGACATGTGCCTCCCACCTGTTTGACATACCGACGGTACGTGAATAGCCTACCCCACATACCATCGGTATGTGAAAAGGGGAGTCATGGAGATCAGCGGTTTCTACCCGGTCATCGGCACCACCCGGATCCAGGAGTCACGGGACTTCTACGTGGACCTGTTCGGCTTCGAGGAGACCTTCGCGGCCGACTGGTACGTCAGCCTGCGCCGACCCGGCCCGCCCGACCGGGAACTGGCGCTGCTCGACCACCGCCACCCCACCCTCCCCGAGGGCTACCGCAGACCCGTCCAGGGACTGCTGCTCAATGTCGAGGTGGCGGACGTGGACGCCGAGTGGGAGCGCCTCGTCGTGCGCGGCGGACTGCGCCCCGAGCTGGAGATCCGCACCGAGGACTTCGGGCAGCGGCACTTCATCGTCGCCGACCCCTCCGGGGTCCTCGTCGACGTGATCACCCCCGTCCCGCCGACCGCGGAGTACGAGCGGAACTACACGCCGTCCTGACGGGGCCCGGGCCGGTCCGCGCCCGTCGGGCGCCCCCGCGGGGGCGCCGGGTCCCGCCGCGTCGCGGGGCGGGCACGGGGACGGGTCTGGTCGGCGGCCCCTCGCGGGGGTACCGTCAGGTCGGTGGCAAGGCCGACGGGACAGGGGGCGTACACCGTGGAGATGACGCTGGACCAGGCCTCGCGCCTGGCGTGGTCCGCCCACGCCGGGCAGGTCGACAGAGCGGGGCGCCCCTACAGCGAGCACGTGTTCGCGGTCCGCGATCTGCTCGCCCCCCACGGACCGCACGCCCAGATGGCGGGGGTGCTGCACGACGTCCTGGAGGACACCCCGATCACCGCCGACGACCTGCGCGGGCGGGGCTGTCCGGAGGCGGTCGTCCGGGCGGTGGAGTCGGTGAGCCGCAGACCGGGGGAGTCCTACGGGGACATGGTGCGCAGGGCCGCGGCCGACCCCCTGGGGAGGCTGGTGAAGCTCGCCGACAACCGCCACAACTCCGACGAGGGCCGCCTGGCGGCGCTGCCCGCCGAGCAGGCGGAACGCCTGCGCGCCAAGTACGCCCGCGCACGCGAGTTCCTGGAGGGGGGATCGTCCGCGGTGCCGCCGCTGGGCGCCGGTGCGGCAGCCCCGGGACCGGCACGGCAGGCGGGGCCGGTGGCCACGCCCAGGGCCACCCTCGTGGTGATCTACAGCGACCGCGCGGAGGAGTGCCGTGCGTTCTACGCCGCGCTCGGCCTGGGCTTCGTCCGTGAGCAGCACGGCCGGGGCGCCGTGCACCACGCGGCCGTCCTGGCCGAGGGCGCGGTGTTCGAGATCTACCCGGCGACGGCCGAGCGCTCCACGGGCGCGGTCCGCCTGGGGTTCACCGTCGAAGCCCGCCTCGCCATGCCGCCGTTGGAGCCCGGCCGCCACACCCTCACCGACCCCGACGGCCGTACCGTGGACGTGGTCGCGGTCTGAGCCCCCCGCTGCCGGACATGCGGTTCCTCGGTGTGTGCGACGGGTACCAGCCGGTCGGTATGCTGTCCCGATCGGCGTCCTCGGGACGGCGGGGGCACGAGGTGAGGCAGGACATGGTGAGAGCACAGCAGGCGGTCGACCCGGGTACGGGGGGCAGGTCCGTCCCCGAACGGCTGCTCGGGGCGGCGACCAGGCTGTTCGCCGACCGCGGCTACGAGGGGACGTCCGTCCAGGAGGTCGTCGTCGCCGCGGGCGTCACCAAGGGCGCGATGTACCACTACTTCGGGTCCAAGGACGACCTGCTCTACGAGATCTACGCCCGGGTCCTGCGCATGCAGACCGAGCACCTGGTCCGGATCGCCGAGCGCGAGGCGCCGGTGGTCGAACGCGTCCACGCGGCCGCCGCCGACGTCATCGTCACCAGCGTCGCCAACCTGGACGACACCGTCATCTTCTTCCGCTCCATGCACCAGCTCAGCGAGGAGAAGCAGCGGGCGGTGCGCGCCGAACGGCGCGGATACCACGAGATCTTCCGCGACATGGTGGCCCAGGGGCAGAGCGAGGGCGTCTTCCGCGCCGACGTCTCGGCGGACCTGGTGGTCAACTACTTCTTCGGCTCGGTCCACCACCTGAGCACCTGGTACCGCCCGGGAGGTCCGCTGACCGGCGAGGACGTCGGCCGCCACTTCGCCGACCTGCTCGTGGCGGGTCTGCGCACCGGGGCCTGAGACGCGGGGAGGGGCCGGGGAGCATCCCCCGGCCCCTCCTGCCGGGCCTGTCCGGTCCCGGACCTGCGCTCCGTCCCCGCCCCTGCGGGGCCCGGAGGGGAGACCGGCTCTAGCGGTACTTGCGCAGTTCGGCCCGGCCCAGGGAGCGCAGGTGCACCTCGTCGGGGCCGTCGGCCAGCCGCAGGGACCGCACGCCCGCCATCCACCCGGCCAGCGGCAGGTCCTGGCTGACCCCGGCGGCGCCGTGCGCCTGGATCGCCTTGTCCATGATCCACTCGACCGTGCGCGGGGTGGCGATCTTGATCGCCTGGATCTCCGTGTGGGCGCCGCGGTTGCCGACGGTGTCCATCAGGTACGCGGTCTTGAGCACCAGCAGCCGCAGCTGCTCGATGGCCACGCGCGCCTCGGCGATCCACTCCCGGACCACGCCCTGCTCGGCCAGGGGGCTCCCGAACGCCACCCGGTCCAGCACGCGCCGGCAGGTCAGCTCCAGGGCCCGCTCGGCCATGCCGATGAGCCGCATGCAGTGGTGGATGCGCCCGGGGCCCAGCCGGGCCTGGGCGATGGCGAACCCCTCTCCCTCGCCGCCGACGAGGTTCTCGGCGGGCACCCGGACGTCCTCGAACAGCACCTCCGCGTGGCCGCCGTGGTCGCTGTCGTCGAAGCCGTACACCGACATGCCGCGCCGGACCGTCAGCCCGGGGGTGCCGCGCGGCACCAGCACCATGCTCTGCTGGCGGTGCCGGTCCGCGTCGGGATCGGTCTTGCCCATCACGATGAAGACGGCGCACTCGGGGTTGAGCGCCCCGGTGATGAACCACTTGCGTCCGTTGACGACGTACTCGTCGCCCTCGCGGACGATGCTGGTGGTGATGTTGGTGGCGTCGGAGGAGGCCACGGCGGGCTCGGTCATCGCGAACGCCGAACGGATGTCCGCGGCCAGCAGGGGCTCCAGCCACCGCTTCTTCTGCTCGGGGGTGCCGAACATCGTCAGCACCTCCATGTTCCCGGTGTCGGGCGCCGCGCAGTTGAGCGCGATGGGCGCCAGCCTCGGGCTGCGGCCGGTGATCTCGGCCAGCGGCGCGTACCGGAGGTTGGTGAGCCCGCCGTGCTCCGGGTGCCCGGCCAGGAACAGGTTCCACAGCCCCCGCTCCCGGGCCTCGGCCTGGAGCTCGCGCACCACCGGGGCGGTCGACCAGCGGTCGCCGCGCGCGGCGAGCTGTTCCTCCAGCACGGCCTCGGCCGGGTGGACGTGCTCGTCCATGAAGGCCAGCAGCCTCTGGCGAAGCTCCTCGGTCTCCTCGTCGTAGGCGAAGTCCATCAGTCCTCCTTGAGCATGGTGTGGGCGCGCTCCACCAGAGGGGCGACCACGTCGCCGATCCGGTCGAAGCCCGTGCCGACGGTCAGTCCCCTGCCGTGACGGAAGTGGATGCCCTCGGCGATGACGGCGAGCTTGAAGCAGCCCAGGGCCACGTACCAGCCGAGCCGGGACACGTCGCGGCCGGTCGTGGCGGCGTACATCGCCACCAGCTCCTCCGGCGGGGGGAACCCCTCCGCGGACGTCGCGGGGACCCCGCCGCTCCCCACGGGCTGCTGCTGGTAGACGAGCAGCAGGCCCAGGTCCACGAGCGGGTCGCCGAGCGTGGCCATCTCCCAGTCCAGCACCGCGTTGATGCGGCCGTCCGGTGCGGCCAGCACGTTGTCCAGCCTGTAGTCGCCGTGCACGATCGCGGGCGCGGACTGCTCGGGCAGGGTCGCGGCGAGCCTCCCGTGCAGCTCGTCGATCCCCGGGATGTCCCGGCTGCGCGAGGCGTCCAGCTGTTTGCGCCACCGGCGCACCTGGCGCTCCAGGAAGCCCTCCGGGCGGCCGAAGCCGCCCAGCCCGACCTCCTCGGGCACCACCGCGTGCAGTTCGCCGAGGGTGGCGATCAGCTCCTCGGCCACCCTGCGGGCGGTGCCCGGGCCCAGGGGGGCGATCTCGTCCCGGGTCCGGAAGGGCGTGCCCTCCACGTACTCCATGACGTAGAACGGCGCCCCCAGCACCTCGGGGTCCTCGCACAGGACGTGGGTGCGGGGGACCGGGACGGCGGTGTCCCGGAGCCCGGTCATCACCCGGTACTCGCGGGACATGTCGTGCGCGGTCGCCAGGACGTGTCCGAGCGGGGGGCGGCGCACGATCCAGTCGCCGGTCCCGTCGGAGACCGCGTACGTCAGGTTGGACTTGCCTCCCGCGACCACCCTCCCGCGCAGCGGGCCGGAGAGCAGGCCGGGCAGGCTGCCGTCCAGGTGTGCGCGCAGCCGGTCCAGGTCGAGCCCGGGGAGCCCGGGGTTCGCGTCGCTCATGCGTCGTCCCCCTCGAAGACCTTGGCCTGGAGGCGGCGCATCCCCGTCAGCCAGCGGTCGGTGTCCTCGGCCCTGGCCGCGTAGTAGTCGGCGACCTGGGGGTGCGGAAGGATCAGGAACCGCCCGTCGGCCAGACCGGCCATCACCGCGTCCGCGACCTCCTCCGGGGTGATCGCGTCGGCCGCCAGGATGGCCCTGCCGGTGTCCCCGGAGGACTCCAGCAGGTTCGTGCGCACGCCGAGCGGGCAGATGCACTGGACGGTGATCCCGCGGTCCCCGTAGGTGGCGGACAGCCACTCGCTGAAGGACAGGGCGGCGTGCTTGGTCACCGAGTACGGTGCGCTGCCCAGCATCGTGAGCAGTCCGGCCGCGGACACGGTGGACAGGAAGCGGCCGCTTCCCCGCTCCAGCCAACCGGGCACCAGCTCCCGTGCGGCGCGCACGTGCGCCATCACGTTGACCTGCCAGGCCAGGTCCCAGTCCTGCTCGGCGGCCTCCGGGCCGCCGCCCACCCCCACCCCGGCGTTGGCCGCGTACAGGTCGATGGCGCCCAGATGGGCGCCGGCCTCGGCGATGAGCGCGGTGACTCCCGCCTCGCTCGCGGCGTCGCCCGGAACCGCGACCCCGCCGATCTCGGCGGCCACGGCCTCGGCGGCCCCCGCGTCGAGGTCGTTGACGACCACGCGTGCACCGGCCCCGGCCAGCCGACGGGCGATCGCCGCGCCGATGCCGTTGCCCGCGCCGGTGACGACCGCCCCGGTGTCGGTCAGATCCATGTCAGACGCCTCCGGTCAGGGTGACGCCGCCGTCGAGGACGAGCGTGCGGCCCGTGATCCACGCGGCGTCCTCGGAGAGCAGGAACGCGACCGCGCCCGCGACGTCCTCGGGGACGCCCAGGCGGCCGAGCGGGTACCCGGCGGCGACCTCCTCCTCACGGCCCTCGTACAGGGCGGAGGCGAACCTGGTCTTGACCACGGCCGGGGCGACCCCGTTCACGCGGATGTCCGGCCCCAGTTCGACGGCGAGCTCCTCGGTGATGTGGATGAGCATCGCCTTGGTGGCGCCGTAGAAGCCGATGCCCGGGGCCGGTTTGAGCCCGGCGACGGAGGAGATGTTGACGATCGCCCCTCCGTGCTCGGACATCCAGGCCCTGTAGGCCCGCTGCACCCACGAGATCGCGGACAGGGCGTTGACCTCGACGATCTTGCGGGCGGCGTCCAGGTCCAGGTCCACCATCCGCCCGTACACAGGGTTGATGCCGGTGTTGTTGACGAACAGGTCGACGCTGCCGAAGGCCTCCAGCGTCGCGGCGATCGCCTCGTCCTGGTGCCGGGGGTCGTCCGCACGCCCGGGTACGCCGATGGCGTGTCCGGGGCCGCCCAGCGCCTCGACGGCCTCCTGGAGGGGGGCGGGCCTGCGGGCGGTGACGCACACCCGCGCGCCCTCGTCGACGAGCCGTCGGGCGACGGCCAGGCCGATGCCGCGGCTCGCGCCGGTGACGATGGCGGTCCGGCCGCTGAACCGGGAAGTCATCACGTTCTCCTTAAACCGACTGGTCGGTATGCAACGGAGACTCTACGTCCCCCGAGGTGCGTGCCGCAAGAGGCGCGGCCGTCGCCGAAGCGGGACAATGGCGGCGCGGGCCACGACCCCCCCGCCTCCGACCGACAGGATGAGGACTCCCCATGACAACCGACGTCGTCGACCGACGGGACCAGCGCCGCTACGAGATCACCGCCGACGGTGAGGTGGCCGGGTACGCCGACTACATCCTCACCGCGGACATGATCACCTTCACCCACACGGAGATCGACCCCGCCTTCGAGGGGCGGGGCCTGGCCGGTCACCTGACCCGCGCCGCGCTGGACGACGTGCGCTCGCGCGGCCTGGCCGTGCTGCCCCTGTGCCCGTTCGTCAAGGGCTGGATCCAGCGCCACCGCGACTACGCGGACCTCGTCTACCGTTCCCCGTCCGCGTAGGCCGATCGAGGAGACGACCGTTGAGCACCGACTACGGACGCGAGGTGGGCTTCGGGGTCTTCCCCTCCCCGGACTCCGACGCCGACTCCCTGCGCGACCTGTGGGCCCTGCTGGCCGCCGCCGACCGCGGCGGCCTGGACTTCGCCGGGTTCCAGGACCACCCCTACCAGCGCCGCCACCTGGACACCTGGACGCTGATGGCCACGGCCCTGGCCCGCACCGAGAGGCTGCGGGTCTTTCCCGACGTGGCCAACCTGCCCCTGCGCTCCCCGGCGATCATCGCCAAGTCCGCCGCCAGCCTGGACGTGCTCTCCGGCGGGCGCTTCGAGCTCGGGCTGGGGGCGGGTGCGTTCTGGGAGGCGGTGGTCGCGATGGGCGGTGAGCAGCGCACGCCGCGCGAGGCCGCCGACGCGCTCGTCGAGGCGGTCGAGGTGATCCGTCTGCTGTGGTCGGACGCGCGGTCCGTCCGCTTCGAGGGGCGGCACTACAGGCTCTCCGGGGTCAGGCCCGGGCCGCCCCCGGTCCACGACATGGGGATCTGGCTGGGGGTGCTCGGCCCGCGCATGCTGGGCGCCGTGGGCCGGGTCGCCGACGGGTGGGTCCCCTCCAGCGCCTACGCGCCGCCGTCCGGGCTCCGTGACATGCACGCGCGGATCGACGCGGGCGCCGCCGGGGTCGGGCGCGACCCCGCGTCGATCCGGCGGGTGTACAACGTGTGGGGCGCCATCACCGACGGGGAGTCCAGGGGCTTCCTGGAGGGCCCCGTGGAGCAGTGGGTGGAGCAGCTGACGGAGCTGGTGCTGGTGTACGGGATGGACACCTTCGTGTTCGGCCCCGCGGCGGACCCGGTCGCGCAGGTCGAGCGGTTCGCGGCCGAGGTGGCCCCGCGGGTCCGCGACGCCGTCCGGGCCGAACGCGCCTGACCGACGAGTCGGACCTTGAGGAATCTACGTCGTAAAGGTCGTGGTCCGTCTCCGTGCCACCGACGGCGCCAGGTGCTCAGGCGCGGGGGTCGAGGGTGAGTTTGCCGATCGTTCCCCTCGACCGCAGCGCCTCGTGCGCGCGGTACGCGTCCGCGAGCGGGTAGGTCCCGCCGAGCACCGGCTTGAGGTGTCCGGCGGCCACCAGGGAGAAGAGCTCCGCCATCGCCGTGCCCATCACCTCGCCCGGCAGGAGCCGCGCGTGCGGCAGCCACATGCCGCCCACCGTGGTGGAGAACCGCATCAGGTTGGCGGGCTGGACCGGGCTGGGCAGCTCGCGCGAGGCCATCCCGTAGAACGCCAGGCGGCCGAACGGTGCGAGGGCCCGCACGCTCTCGTCGGTCACCCGGCCGCCGACCATGTCCAGCACGACGTCCACCCGGCGGCCGCCGTTGGCCTCGATCAGGGCCTCGGTCATGTCGGGAGCCGCGGAGTCCACGACGGCGTCCGCGCCGAGTTCACGTGCCAGGTCGCGCTTCCTCCCGCTGCCGGCGACCGCGATGACGCGCCCCGCGCCGAACCGCTTGGCGAGCTGGACGGCGAGCGTGCCCACGCCCCCGCCGGCCGCGTGCACGACGACCGACTCGCCGGGGTCCATCCGCGCGGTCTTGGTGAGCAGCACCCAGGCGGTCGCCCCCTGGACGACCAGGGCGAGGGCGTCGTCGTCGGTCACCTCGTCGGGGATCTCGAAGCGCAGGCCGGGGGCGGCGGTGGCCCGCTCGGCGTAGCCGCCGCTGGTCGTCAGGGCGACGACGCGGTGTCCGTCCGGGGTGAGCCCCGCGATCTCCATGCCGGGAACCAGGGGGAGGGTCGCGGGCGACAGGTAGCTGTTCTCCGCCTGGTGCGTGTCGGCGTAGTTGACGCCCGAGCGGGTGACGTCCACGAGCACCTCGCCGGGGTTCGGGACGGGGTCGGGCAGTTCGGTGGCCCTGAGGACCTCGGGTCCGCCGAACTCGGTGATCTGGATGGCGCGCATGGGGTCCCTTCGTTCGAGTGTTCATACCGACCGGGTGGTATGTTACCGGTCGCCGTCCTCCCGGGGCGGGCGGCCCGCCGGGTGTCGTGGGACGCGGGGTCCGGGAGGGCGTGCGCTCCGGTGGAGGAGGGCTCGTCCCGGGGTCTTGCGCACCCTTACCTAACGTTGTTAGGTGGGGGTGTCGTGAACCGAGGAGAGGACGCACGTGGACGCCGAACACACAGCGAAGACGACGGCCGGGCGGATCCGGGGCACCACGTCCCAGCGTTCCGAGAGCGGCGGTGTCACCGTCCACCGCGGCATCCCCTACGCCGCGGCTCCGTTCGGCGACCTCCGCTTCTCGGCCCCCGCGCCCGCCCCCTCCTGGGACGGCGTCCGCGACTGCACCGCCTTCGGCCCGCCGCCCCCGCAGGGCGCCCAGCTCCTCGGCGCCGCGCCCTGGAACGCGCAGACGTCCCTGGACTGCCTCTCGCTCAGCGTGTGGTCCGCCGCGCGCGAGGGCGACCGCGCGCCCGTCCTCGTGTGGATCCACGGCGGCGCGTACATCGTCGGAGCCTCCTCCGAGGCCGTCTACGACGGCACCAGGCTGGCGGAGAGCGGGCTCGTGGTCGTCGGCGTCAACTACCGGGTCGGCTTCGAGGGCTTCGGACACGTGCCGGGCCGCCCCGACAACCGGGGGCTGCTCGACCAGGCGGCGGCACTGCGCTGGGTGCGGGACAACATCGCGGCCTTCGGCGGCGACCCGGACAACGTCACGGTCGCGGGGGAGTCGGCCGGCGCCGGATCCGTGGTGTGCCTGATGGCGTCCCCCGTGGCCCAGGGGCTCTTCCGCCGGGCGATCGCGCACAGCGTCCCCGGGGACATGGTCACCGTGGACACCGCCCGGTCCGTCTCCGAACGCGTGGCCGCGGCCGCGGGGGTCCCCCTGGCCGCCGACGCCCTCGCCGCACTGCCGCCGGAGGCGGTGCTGGAGGCCGTCGACGCGGTCCTGTCCTCAGCCCCGACCCGGCCCTCCACGGGCGTACGCACGAAGGCGTTCACCTGCTTCGCCCCCGTCGTCGGAGGCCCCGAGCTGCCCCGGCCCCCGCTGGAGGCCGTCGCGAGAGGTTCGGCCTCCGGGGTGGACCTGCTCACGGGGCACAACACCCACGAGTACCGGCTGTTCACCGAGCTGGGCCAGCCCGTCGAGATCGACGACGAGGCGGCCCTCGCCGTGACCGCGGCCGGACTCGGACTCGCGGAGGGTGCGGTCGCCGCCTACCGCTCCGCCCACCCCGGCGCCTCCCTGCGCCAGTTGTACGCCGCCATCCAGGGCGATGCGCTGTTCAGCGAGTACACGGTGCGCTTCGCCCGGGCGCACGCCTCCGGCGGGGGACGCTCCCACCTCTTCCGGTTGGCCTTCGAGAGCCCCGCCATGGACGGCCGCCTGGGGGCGTGTCACGCCCTGGACCTGCCGTTCGCGTTCGGCAACCTCGACACGGACTTGGCCCTGTTCCTCCTCGACGGCAAACCCACCGGGGCGCACGCGGCCCTGTCCGCGCGCATGGTGGCGGCCTGGCGCGACTTCGCCGCCATGGGGGATCCCGGGTGGCCCGCCGTGACCGCCGGCGCCACCCCGGTCAAGGTGTGGGACGTCGAGGACGCGCTGCACGCCGCCGACACGCCGCCCGTGCGGGCGCTGTGGGCGGAGGTCTCCCTCACACCCAGGTAGCGGGCCCGGTCGGCCCCCGTGCCGCCCGTGGTCCGGGCGCTAGCATGAGGCAACGGGGAGACGGGGGTGGCCGATGGGGGACGACGACGCGTCCAAGGCGTTGTCGGAGGCACGCGACGACGTCGCCCGCTTCCTGATGTCGTACAAGTTCGCCATCGACACCACGATGGCGAAGGTGAACATCCTCAACGAGGAGTTCCGCTACGTCCACGACCACAACCCGATCGAGCACGTCAGCTCGCGGCTGAAGTCGCCCACCAGCATCATGGAGAAGGCGCGCCGCAGGAACTGCTCGCTCGACCTGGGGGACATCCGGGCCACCATCCTGGACATCGCCGGGATCCGTATCACCTGCAGCTTCGTGTCGGACGTGTACACGATCCGGGACATGCTGTCCGGGCACGAGGACATCCGGGTGACGGAGGTCAAGGACTACGTCGGGACGCCGAAACCGAACGGGTACCGGAGCCTGCACCTGCTGGTCGAGACGCCGGTGCGGATGTCCGACCGCACCGAGCAGGTCCCCGTGGAGATCCAGATCCGCACGATCGCCATGGACTTCTGGGCCAGCCTGGAACACAAGATCTACTACAAGTACGCCAAGGACGTGCCCCGGGACCTGCTCGACGAGCTGCGCGAGGCGGCGGAGACCGCCAACCGGCTCGACGTCACCATGGAGCGCCTGCACAACGAGGTGCGCGAACTCGGGGGCCCGACCGAGGACCGCCTGCCCGGCCCGGAGGAACTGCGGTCCCTGCCGGTGGCCGAGGACCTGCTGCGAGCCCTGACGCACCGGGTGCGGGGCGCCGACGGCTGAGCGCCGGCCTCACCCGGCCCGGGGCAGGGGCGCCGCTCCCTCCGGCCCCCGCGGAGGCCCGTCCGCCTCCTGCCCCTGCCGGCCGGGCCGGCGCAGCGCGCCGGCCGCCGCCTCCCCGGCTGCCGTTGCCGCCCCGCGACGGCGGTCACCGCCCCCCGCGGCGTCGGCCTCCCCGGGCGGGAACACGCACGGGGACCGTCACCGCTCGTCCTCCTCCTCGCCCTCGTCCTCCTCGTTGTACTCCTCCGGCTCCTCGTCTCCCTCGTCGTTCTCCGCTTCTTCCCCGTCCTCCTCGTACTCCTCCGGCTCGTCCTCGTCCCGCTCCTCCTCGGCCACCGCGTCCTCGTGGGACACGACGACCTCGCTGTCGCGGATCTCGCCCCGCCAGCCCTCCAGCTCCTCGCCCTCTTCCTGGGCCAGCATCATCAGCCGGCGCCGGTACAGCTTGAGGTCGAGCCGCAGCCGCCGGCCCTGGGCCCGCCAGAGGTTGGCGGTCTTCTCGAAGAAGCCCTGCGGGTAGTACTCCGTGACCAAAAGGACCCGGGTGAGGTTCTCACCGAGGGGATGGAACGTGACCGCCCCCTTGGTGGTGCCCATGGAGCCCTCCGACGTCCAGGCGATCCGGTAGTCCTGGATCTGTTCGGTGATGGTGCCCTTCCAGCTCCTGTTCGACCAGAGGATCTTCGCCCGCCACTTGGTGGTGATCTCGTCCTCCTCCTCGACGCTCTGCACCCCCTTGGTGAAGTCGCCGAAGTCGGGGAACCTGGTCCACTGGTCGTAGGCGACCCTGAGGGGAACGCCGACGTCGATGTCCTCGACGATCGTGGTGGCCTTGCCACCCGGGCTGGAGCCCCCTCCGCCTCCTCCGCCGCCGAGAGCCTTGCTCGCCTTGTCCTTCAGGCCCTTGGCCCCGGACGAGAGGGCGCCCTTGAGGATGCCCTCGCCCTTGAGCGCCCCCTGGGCGCCCCCGGCGATCGCGTCGTCCACGGGGCCGTCGCCGCTCAGGCGCTCCACCGCGTTGCCGATGCCGCTCGTGGCTCCGCTCACCGCGTTGCGCGCCTTCGTCGAGAGGTAGTCCTGTGCGGCGTCCATGAGCCGGGAGGTGCCGTCGTTGCGGTCCGCGACCTCACGCAGTTTGGCGAGGGGACCGCTGTTCTGGTCACTCACTCTTCTCACCCCGCTTGTTCCCGGAGGCGCGCTTGCGCTTGGCGGTGGTGCGTGCGCGGCCGGAGCCCCGTCGGGGCGGCTCCTCCTCCTCGGGCTCCTCCTCCTCGGGCTCCGCCTCCTCCTCGGGCTCCTCGAGCTCTTCGGTCTCTTCCTCGTCGGGCTCCTCGGCCTCGTCCGCTTCGGCGACCTCGTCGGACTCCTCCGGCTCTCCCTCCTCGGGCTCCTCGGAGTCCTCGGGTGCGAGGTCGGCGGCGCGGGCGCGGAGCTGCTCGGTCCGGTCGGTGAGGTTCTCGGCCAGGTCCCCGGCCCACTTCGTCAGGAGCGTGGTGACCGCCGACTTGGCAGCGGTGAGCAGCTGGTCCTTGGACTGCTCGGTCAGCTCACCCACGATCGGGAGTTCGGCCACCTCCTTGCGGAGGCCGCCGAACACCTTCTGGGGGGAGAGCTTCAACTTCTTCGCGCCGAGGTAGCCGGCCACCATCAGCGCGAGCTTGAATTTCCGGCGTCTGCCCAGGATGTAACCGATGATGGCGGCCACAATGATTTTCGCTGTGTTGCCCATAGGGTTCCCCCTCCTGCTGTTCGACAGGGCGGTGCCGATCCGAATCCGCCCTTCGCTCGAGGAGCTCGTCCTCGGCCGTGTCGAATACCCCCTTCGAGATCTCGCCGGAGTCGAACCTCTCGTGGATGTTCCGCCTGGCGTCGCAGGCCGACCTCGCGGGACTCTGCCCTGGCCACGGGGTCGCTCCCGTCCTCCGGACGGAGAACGGGAATTGCCCGTCTACCAGTCGTACTCGCTCCGGAGGTGTCGCCACAGTGGGCAATAGCCGTGACTTAAGGCCCGTCGTGGGATGATCGTCGGGTGACGGAGCCAGATTCGGTGTCCAGTGACCGGCTGACAGACCATGTGGCGATCGGCCTGCTGGTGACGGCCTTTCCCGAGGCGGCCGTTCACGAGGTCCTGGACGCGACCGGTCGCAGGCACGTGCGGGATCGCGCCCTGCCCGCGCATCTGATGGTCTATCTGACGATGGCGATGTGGCTGGAGTTCGGCAAGGGCTACGAGAGGGTGCTGCGCTTCCTGCTGTCCGGGCTGCGCTGGGCACGGGGCGGTTGGCCGGACGACACCATCCCGACCGGCGGCGCCGTCTCCCGGGCCCGTGAGCGTCTGGGCCCCGAACCGCTCCGCCTGCTGTTCGAGCGCACCGCGAAGCCGACCGCGGCCGACGAGCGACCCGAGGTGTTCTGGCGGGGCCTGCGCAAGGTCGCCGTGGACGGCGCCGTCTTCGACCTGCCCTCCAGCGAGGGCAACACGGCCGCCTTCGCCGCCCCCGGCGGCGTCCCGCCCCGGGCGCGACTGGTGGCCCTGGCCGAGTGCGGCAGCCTCACCCTGCTCGGCGCCGCCTTCGACTCCGTCGACGTCGGCGAACCCGCCCTGGTCGCCCGGTTGTTGGACAGGCTCGGACCGGGCATGGTCGTCCTGGCCGACCGGGGCCTCGCCTCCTACGAGCTCTACACCGCCGCCGCGGGCACCGGCGCCCAGCTCGTCTGGCGGGTACCGGGCACCTTCGCCCTGCCGGTGCTCGGGCGCCTGGAGGACGGCAGCTACCTGTCCCAGCTGCGCGGCAAGGGCCGCGGGGAGCACGTCACGGTACGGGTGGTCGAGTACAGCGTCACCGGCGACGACGGCGCCAGCGAGCTCCGCGCCCTGGTGACGACCCTGCACGACCCCCGGGCCGCGCCCGCGCTGGAACTGGCCCGCCTCCACGCGGACCGCTGGCGGGTGGAGACCCTCTTCCGCCTGGTGCGGGTGGACCTGCGTGTGCCCGGCGGGGTGCTGCGCTCCCGCTCGGCGCAGGGCGCACGCCAGGAGTTGTGGGCCCTGCTGTGCCTGTACCAGGCCCTGCGTCCGTTGATCGCCCACACGGCGGTGATCGCCGGGGCGGACCGGGTCGGCTTCCCACCTGCGGCGCACGCCGTCGGGGACTCCGCCCGGACGGCTCCCTCCCCCTGAGTGCCCGGCCGAGGCCCTGCGGTTCCTCGCATAGGACCGCCCCGTGGCACCCCGGCCGGGGACCGACGCCCCGGTCCGCGTTGCCGGACCCGCAGAGCGAGCGACCCCGGGGCACCCCGTGCCACCGCTCTCCGTCGCCTGGAGCGGAGAGCACTTAAGTCACGGCCATCGACCCGGGTCGGGTGGAGCAAAGAGTCAGAAGACGGCGGTAAATTATCCGATCCCCGACGAGGGAGGGCCCGGGTGCGCGGCGACACGGCCCACAGGGAGGGGAGGGACCGCGCGGTCCCTCCCCCCGGCAGGCTCAGCCCGGTCCGGCTACTTGCCCAGGCCGGCGCGGCGCAGCGCGTCGGCCATCGCACCCTGGGGCGCGGGGGCACTGCGGTTGTTCTGGCCGCGCCCGCCGCCGTTGGAGCCGCCCCGTCGGCCGCCGCCCTCGGCCGCCTTCGGGTTGCCGTTGCCGCCGCCCCCGCGACGGCGGTCGCCGCCACCGCGGTTGCCCCGCTCCTCGCGGTTCCCGCGGCCTCCGGCGGCAGGAGCCTCGTCGTCCAGGCGCATGGTCAGCGAGATGCGCTTGCGCGGGATGTCGACGTCCTGCACCTTCACCTTCACGATGTCACCCGGCTTGACGACCTCGCGCGGGTCCTCGACGAACTTGTTCGAGAGCGCCGACACGTGGACCAGCCCGTCCTGGTGGACACCGACGTCCACGAACGCGCCGAACGCGGCCACGTTGGTGACCACGCCTTCCAGAATCATGCCCTGCTCCAGGTCCGCCAGCTTCTCCACGCCCTCCTTGAAGGTGGCGGTGGTGAAGGCCGGGCGCGGGTCGCGACCCGGCTTCTCCAGCTCGGCGAGGATGTCGGTGACCGTCGGCAGGCCGAACGTGTCGTCCACGAACTCCTCGGGTCGCACCTTGGCCAGCACGTCCTTGTCGCCGATCAGCGTCGGCAGGTCCGTCCCGACGCGGTCCAGGATGCGCCGCACCACCGGGTAGGCCTCCGGGTGCACGGCGGAGGTGTCCAGCGGGTCGTCGCCGCCGGGCACGCGCAGGAAGCCCGCGCACTGCTCGAAGGCCTTGGGGCCCAGCCTCGGCACGGAGCGCAGGGCGTCCCGGCTCCGGAACGGGCCGTTGGCGTCGCGGTGGGAGACGATGTTGCGCGCCAGCGTCGAGGTCACGCCCGACACCCGGGTCAGCAACGGCACGGACGCGGTGTTGACGTCCACGCCCACGCCGTTGACGCAGTCCTCGACCACGGCGTCCAGGGAGCGCGACAGCTTGGCCTCGGCCAGGTCGTGCTGGTACTGGCCCACACCGATCGACTTGGGGTCGATCTTGACCAGCTCCGCCAGCGGGTCCTGGAGGCGGCGGGCGATGGAGGCGGCGCCGCGCAGCGACACGTCCAGGTCCGGCAGCTCCTCGGAGGCGTAGGCGGAGGCGGAGTAGACCGACGCGCCGGCCTCCGACACCATCACCTTGGTGAGCTTCAGCTCCGGGTGCAGCCGGAGCAGGTCGGCGGCGAGCTTGTCGGTCTCGCGCGAGGCGGTGCCGTTGCCGATGGCCACGAGTTCGACGTCGTGGGCGGCGCACAGCGCGGCCAGGCTGGCGATCGAGGCGTCCCAGTTGTGGCGCGGGGCGTGCGGGAAGACGGTGTCGGTGGCCACCACCTTGCCGGTGGCGTCGGTGACCGCGACCTTCACACCCGTGCGCAGGCCGGGGTCCAGGCCCAGTGTGGACCGGCTTCCCGCCGGGGCGGCGAGGAGGAGGTCGCGGAGGTTGGCGGCGAACACGTTGACGCCGTCGTCCTCGGCCTGCTGCCACAGCCGCATCCGCACGTCGATGTCCAGGCGCACCAGGATGCGGGTGCGCCACGCCCAGCGGACGGTGTCCTGGAGCCACCGGTCGGCGGGGCGGCCGCGGTCCACGATCTCGAAGTGGTGGGCGATGGCGTTCTCGTAGGTGCTCCGGGGGGTGGTGCCGTCGGCGTTGGCGGCCGGGGCGTCCTCAGGCTCCAGGGTGAGGGTGAGGACCTCCTCCTTCTCGCCCCGGTACATGGCGAGGACGCGGTGGGAGGGCAGCTTGGTGAGGGGTTCGGAGAAGTCGAAGTAGTCGGAGAACTTGGCCCCGGCCTCCTCCTTGCCCTCGCGCACGGCCGACCCCAGGCGGCCCTTCTCCCACAGCCGTTCGCGCAGGACCCCGGTGAGGTCGGCGTCCTCGGCGAAGCGCTCGACCAGGATGGCGCGGGCGCCGTCCAGCGCGGCCTTGACGTCGGCCACCCCCCGGTCCGCGTCGACGAAGGCGGCGGCGACCTCCTGGGGGTCCTGGCCGGGGTCGTCGAACAGCCCCTCGGCCAGAGGTTCGAGGCCCGCCTCGCGTGCGATCTGCGCCTTGGTCCGGCGCTTGGGCTTGTAGGGGAGGTAGATGTCCTCCAGACGGGCCTTGGAGTCGGCCGCGTTGATGCGGGCCTCCAGCTCGTCGTCCAGTTTGCCCTGGCTGCGGATCGACTCCAGGATCGCGGTCCGGCGTTCGGCCAGCTCCCGCAGGTAGCGCAGGCGTTCCTCAAGGGCGCGCAGCTGGGCGTCGTCCAGCGCGCCGGTGACCTCCTTGCGGTAACGCGCGATGAAGGGCACGGTCGATCCGCCGTCGAGGAGTCCGACGGTGGCGGTGACCTGGTGCGCGCCCACGCCGAGTTCCTCGGCGATGCGCTGGTCGATCGTGGGTGTCACAGGGGTCGTCACTGTATTAACGTCCACTCTCTGGCTGTTCGGTGCGGGGACATTCTCGTGCCGGGGGAGGACATTGTCATCCGGGCGCGTCCCCGTGTCCCAGGTTCCCGCACTGTGGCGGTGGTCGTGCCCCGTTGTGCGGGAACGGCCGGGGCGGGTTCGCGTGAGGGGGCCGGCCGGTGCCCGGCCCCGGCGCAGAGGTGCGGGGGCGGGTCGGGTGGCGCCGCGGTTCCTGTGCCGGGCGGCGGGGGAGGGGCGGTTCCGCCGAGAGCCCGGTGCGGAGCCGCCGCGGGGGGCCGGTGTCTTTGCGGTCGGGGCCGCGTGAACTCACGGACGGTGACACCGCGTCCGCCGGGCGCGGGGGCGCGGATCCGGGAGGAAGGGGCCGGTCGCCGGCGGCCCCCTCGCGCGGCCCCGTCGCGGGGAGGGGCCGCACACGGGTCAGCCGTCGGTCCCGTTGAGGTAGTCGGGGGCGTAGTACTCGTCGAGGGGGAGCGGGCCGCGGTAGCCCTGGCACATGCACTGGCGGTAGGTGGAGCTGGCCTGCCCCGTCCAGCGGCCGGGGATGACCACCTGGGTCTGGCACCTCTTGGTCTCCTGGTCGTGGAAGACCAGGTGGTGGTTGCATCCGCAGAGGGGCTGCGGGTTCTGGGGGCTGCTCAGGACGCGCGCCTGTTCCCGCCTGCGCTGCTGTTCGAGCGTGCTCCTCGACTGCCGTTGGGTCATCAGGCGGCCGAAGAGGAAACCGCCGAGCGCGATCGTCGCTCCGATGACCATGGAGACCGGTTCCATCCGGTGACATCCCCTCTCCTCGACCCGCCCGTGTCCGGGCACGCCTCCATTGTCGCCCATGCCGCCCGCGCGGACGAGGAGCGGTGGGGGTCGGTTCGTCGGGACACCGGGGTGGCGCGGACGCGTGCGCTCCGTAGTTACAAAGAATCCTTTGCATGATTCTCTTTGCAAAGAGATCTTTGTCTTACGGTGGAGGCTCCCCGAAGCACAGGAGCCCGACATGGTCACGAGACCCCCCGCGTCCGACCCGGTGCGGACCGCACCCCTCGGCGGGGCCTTCCGCCGCCTCTGGGCCGCCGGCACCCTCACCAACCTCGGCGACGGCATGCTCGCCACCGCCCTGCCCCTGGTCGCCGCGACCCTCACCCAGGACCCGCTGGCCGTCGCGGGTCTGGTGGCCGCCCGCTTCCTCCCCTGGCTGCTGGTCGCGCCCCTCGCCGGAGTCCTGCTGGACCGTGTGGACCGGTTGCGGGCCATGGCCGTCTCCAACGGGATCGCCGCCGCCACGGTCGCGCTGCTCGCGCTGGCGATCGCCTCGGGCAACGCCACCATGGGGCTCCTGTACGGAGCGCTGTTCCTGGTGATCTGCTGTGAGACGGTCACTGACCCGGCCACCCGGATCACGGTGACCCGGGTCGTTCCCGGGCGGCTCCTCGACCGGGCCAACAGCCGCCTGGAGGGTTCGCGGCTGATCGCCCAGGACTGCGTGGCCAAACCGGTGGCCGGGGTGCTCTTCGCGGTGGCCGCCGTGCTGCCGGTGGCGGGCGTCGCCCTCTCCTACGCCCTGTGCGGGATCCTCGCGGCCACCGTGGTCGTCCTGCTGCGCCGGGCCCCCGTCCCGGAGGCGGCGACGGAGGCCGCGGAGGACGCGGGCGACGGGCAGGGCGTCCTGCGCTCGCTCCGGGAGGGGATCGCGTTCCTCCTCGGGAACCCCGTCCTGCGCCGTCTGGTCCTCACCAACGCCGGGATGATGATCGGCATGCAGACCGGCTCCGCCGTCATGGTGCTCTACGTGCAGGGCGAGCTGGGGGTGGGCCCGGCCCTCTACGGGGTCTTCATGGCCACCGTCGCCGTCGGAGGCGTCGTCGGATCGGTGTTCGCCTCCCGACTCGTGGGCGCGGTCGGCCGCCGGTTCGTCATGGCGGGCGGATACGCCGGGATGGGCGTGTGTTCGGCCCTGATGGGTCTGTTCCCGCAGGTCTGGATCGCCGGGGCGGCCTGGGGGTTGCTCGGGTTCTGCATGACGACCTCGAACATCGCCGGTTCCCTGCTCTTCCAGACCGCGGTCCCCGACCGTCTGCGGGGGCGTGTCTCGGCGGCCTTCCGCACCATCGGCTGGGGCCTGGCTCCGCTCGGCGCACTCCTGGGCGGGTTCCTCGGCCGGATCGACCTGACCCTGCCCTTCCTGGTCGGCGGTCTGCTCGTGGTGGTCACGACCGTCGTCTTCCGGAAGGCGATCGCGGAGTGCGCCCGCCTGTCCGACGAGGCCCTCGCCAGGCTCGGAGCCGACGCGGTGGGGAACCGCTGACCCGGCGGCCACGGTGCTCCTCCCTCGCGACGGCGACCGGCCGTGGACGTGCCACCGAGGAACCTTTGCAGAGACCTATTTGCAAAAGTGTCTTTGCCGTACGGTGAGGACATGACGGAAAGCGACAGGGACGAGAACCCCACGACCCCCTCCGGGCCCCCGCCGGCGATGCTGATCGACGCCCGGGCCCTGCGCGGCCTGGCCCACCCGCTGCGAGGCCGCCTCCTCGACGAGCTCACGCTCAACGGCCCGGCCACCGCCACCATCCTCGGCAAGCGCCTGGGGGAGAGCAGCGGATCGACCAGCTACCACCTGCGCCAGCTCTCGCGGTTCGGGTTCATCGAGGCAGCCCCCGGCCGCTCCGGCGGTCGCGAGCGGTGGTGGCGGCCCCGCCCCGGGGGATGGAGCATGCGCGGCCACGAGTTCCTCGGGGACCCCGAGACCCGGCCCGTCGTCGAGACCGTCCTCGGCCGCTACTACCAGCAGCGGGAGGCGCGGTTCAGGGGCTGGACCGCGAGGGTCTGGGACCCCGTGCAGTCGGCCGAGGTGCGGCGCTGGAAGGACGCGGCCTCCGACATGGTCTCCCGCGCACGGATGACCCCGGAGGAGAGCCGCGAGTTCGGCCGCGCCCTCACCGAGTTCGTCGGCGTGTACATGGCGCGGTACCAGGGGCGCACCCCCGAGAGCCACCCGGACACCGAGAACGTCGAGCTGCAGACGACGCTGTTCCCCAACCTCCCCGCAGCCGGGACCGGGACGCCGTCCGGGGGCGCTCCGCCCCGGGACCCCGCGGAGGGCGCCACCGGGGACGACTGACCCCCGCCCGGCCCTCCGCGCACACCGCGCACCTGGAGGCACCCCCTGGACACGCTGCCCGAACCCCCGCCCCCCGACGGCGCCGGACCCGCTCCGGGCGGCACGCCTCCCCCACCCGCTCCGGGCGGGACGTCCCCCGCATCCGCCCCCGCGTCCCCCGCGGAGGAGGCCGCACCCGTCGCCCCGGGCGGGGGAGGGAGGGCGGGTCAGTCCCGGTCCCGCAGCCCCTTCAGGGTGGCGACGTCGGTGGCGTGCGGACCGGCGGGGCCCGGCGTCTCCAGGATGATCGGGACGCCCGCGCTCACCGGGTGCCGGAACAGCTCCCCGAACGGCTCCGCGCCGATGAACCCGGCGCCGATGTTCTCGTGCCGGTCCTTGTTGCTCCCGCAGGGGGCCTTCGAGTCGTTTCCGTGCACCACCTTCAACCGCTCGGCGCCGACCACCTCGCCGAAGCGGTCCAGGGCCGTGCGCATGCCCTCCGCCGTCGAGATGTCGTGCCCGGCCGCGAACAGGTGGGCCGTGTCCAGGCACACGCCCACGTGCGGGTGCCACTCGAGCGCCTCGAAGTAGGCCACCAGGTCGTCGACGGTGGCGCACAGCACCTGCCCCTGGCCCGCCATCGGCTCCAGCAGGACAGGGGGGACGTCCTCGCCGACCCTCTCCAGCAGCGGCATCAGCCGCTCGCGGGTGCGGGCCAGGCCCGCCTCGCGCCCGCCGGACACCGCCGAGCCGGTGTGCACCACCACGCCCAGGGCGCCGATCTGCGCGGAGCGGCGCAGCGCGTGCTCCAGGGAGACCACCGACTTCTCGGCGGTGCCGTCGTCGGGGGTTCCCAGGTTGATCAGGTACGGGGAGTGCACGAACACCGGCAGGTCGGTGCGCTCGCGCATCCGGGCGTCCTGCCGGGGGTCGCCGCTGTTGGTCGCCCACCCCCGCGGGTTGGACACGAACACCTGGATCGTCTCGGCGCCGATCTCCTCGGCGTAGGCCAGCCCCTTGTCGGCCATGCCGCCGGCCACCGGGACATGGGCTCCGACCGGGGACACGGGGCGCCGCTGCTCACTGTTACTCATCGCCGGACAAGCCTACGGGGCGTCGGGGGCGGACCGCCCGCGCGGACGCGCACTCCGGGCGTCGTGCGGCCCGGTCCCCCCGCGCGCGCACGGTTCCCGCGTCCGACGCCCCGCCCGTTACCCGCGCGGCGGGATCGGGCGGTTGGAGTGGAATACCTCGCCGGGGTCGAACTCCGCCTTCACCCGGGTCAGCCTCTCGAAGTCCGCGGGGTCGAACACCTCGCGCACCCCGGCCGCGTCCAGCGGCCCGAAGCCCAGGGTGAACGAGCGCCCCACCGCCCTGTCGGAGACCAGCCGCGCCGCCTCCTCCCGCAGACGGGACCGGTCCCCGGTGTCCCGGACGTCGGCGAACGTGATCACCGTCAGGGCGTAGGCGGCGTTCCGGTGCCCGACCGCGTTCGCGGTCCCGGGCTTCCGCCCCAGGGCGCCGCCCAGGTGCCGCAGCCCGACCACGCACATGAACGGGGCCTCCTCCGCCAGGCGCGTCAGGCCCGCCAGCGCCTCCGCGTCCAGCCCGTCCACCAGGACACTGCGCCCCCGGAACCCGGCCGGGTCGTCGTGCTCGTCGAAGACCGCGCCCGACTCGGTGTACGGGAGTTCCCCCAGGGTGTCGGCCAGGACCGGTCCGGCGGAGCGCAGGGGCTCCACCAGCGCCGGCCCCTTCGCCGGCGGGCCTGACCAGGCCACCGCCACCTGGACGACCAGGCGCCCGCGCATCACCTCCGGGACGCCCGGGAAGTCCGGGTAGACCAGCATCGACACCCCCGACGTCAGCTCCTCCGGGGTCGTCTCCGCCCACCGCCGCCAGGCCTCCAGGACGCCCGGCTCCGCGCTCGCGTCGAAGTACAGGCTGCCCCCGTAGAGCCGCGCGACCGGGAAGAGGCCGATCTCCATACCGGTGACCACGCCGAACGCGCCGCCACCGCCGCGCACGGCCCAGAACAGCTCGGGTTCGGCGTCCTCCGTCACCTCGCGCAGCCGACCGTCGGCCGTCACCAGATCGAATCGCAGCACGTGGTCGGCGGCGAACCCGTACCGGCGGGCGAGAAGCCCCACACCTCCGCCCATCGTGTACGACACCGCGCCCACGCCCGGTGCGCTGCCCGACAGCGGGGCCAGTCCGTGCGGTGCGGCGGCGTCGATGACGTCCTGCCAGGTGGAACCCGCGCCGACCCAGGCCGTGCCCCGGTCGGCGTCGACCCGCACGTCGCCCAGGCGGCCGGTGGTGACCAGGATGCCCGCGGGCGCCGCGTCCCCGCCCCCGGCACCGCCCTCCCGCCGCTCGCGACCGCCTTCCGCGGAGTCGGCCGTCGCCCCGCCGCCACCCACACCGGAGCCGAGCCCGTGTCCGGTCAGCTGGGCCGCGACCCGTAGGCCGCGCTCGCCGGCCCAGGCCACCGCGGCCCGCACGTCGTCCGCGTCCGCCGCCTCCACCACGGCGGCGGGGAGGTGGCGGTCCAACAGCTGCGTCCCCGTGCGGGCCGCCTCGTACCCCTCCGTTCCGGGGGCGTACACCCGCCCGGTCACGCGGGCTGCCAGCGCCTCCGCCGCGCCGGCGGAGGCCGCGCCCGCCGGGCGGTCAGGGCCGCCCCCGTTCCCGGCCGCGGCCGGGGTCCCGTCGGCCGTCGCGTTCACCGTCTCCGACATCTCCGCACTCCTCTTCGTCTCGTCCACAGGACCACCGTAGGAACCCATGCGGTCACAACATGACCGCGATGTCTGCGAACCTGGAGCCATGAGCGAATCGGTGCGCAAGGGGATGCCCCAACGGCTGCTGCGCCTGCTGTCCCTGCTGCAGGCCAGACGCGAGTGGAGCGGCGCCGAACTCACCGAACGCCTCGGCGTCAGCGCCCGCACCCTGCGCCGCGACGTCGAACGCCTCCGCGACCTCGACTACCAGGTGGAGGGCACACCCGGTGTCGCGGGCGGTTACCGCCTCGCCTCCGGGCACGACCTCCCGCCCCTGCTCCTGGACGACGACGAGGCCGTCGCGATCGCCCTCGGCCTGGTCACCGTCACCGGCGTCCAGGAGAGCGCACTGCGGGCCCTGGCCAAGCTCGAACGCGTCCTGCCCGCCCGCCTGCGACCGCGCCTGGCGGCGGTTCGGGACACCACGTCGTCGGTCGCCCACCCCGCGGCCCCCGTCGGAGCCGACCCCGCCGTGCTCGGCATGCTCGCGGCCCACCGCCGCGACCGGGTGGTCACCGACTTCGACTACCGGGACCGGGCGGGAACCCTCCGGGCGCGCCGGGTCGAACCCCACCACCTGGTCTCCCACGGCGGGTACTGGTACCTCATCGCGCACGACACCGACCGCGACGACTGGCGTACCTTCCGGACCGACCGCATCAGCGGGCCCCGGGCCACCCACGGGAGGTTCACCCCCCGGGAACTGCCCGCGCCGGACCCCGCCACCCACCTCGTGAGGACGTTCGCCTCGGCGACCTACCTGCACACCACGCGGATCACCGTCCGGTTGTCCGCGGAGGAGCTCCGCTCACGCCTGTACGGTCCCTTCCCCGGCTGGATCGAACCCCTCGGCCCGGACACGTGCCTGGTCAGGATCAGTACCGACTCCGTCGACCTGGCCTGCCAGTACACGCTGGCCGTGCTGGCCCCGGGCGCCGGGTTCGACCTCGACGCACCGCCCCGGGTCGCCGACCGGCTGCGCGCCCTCGGCGTCCGGCTCGGCAGCGGCGGCGACCGCTTCGCCGGGGACCCCGGAGGGCGCTAGTCTCAAGGCCGTGAGCTCCTCGACCCCGCACCCCAGCCTCTCCGACGTGACCGCCGCCTTCGAGGAGGTCTATCCGCCCCACTGGGCGGCCTCCTGGGACGCGGTCGGACTGGTGGCCGGCGACCCGGCACAGGAGGTCGCGAAGGTCCTGTTCGCCGTCGACCCGGTCGACGCGGTCGTCGACGAGGCCCTCACGTGGGGCGCCGACCTGATCATCACCCACCACCCGCTGATGCTGCGCGGCGTCACGAGCGTGGCCGCCGACACCCCCAAGGGGCGGATCGTCCACCGGTTGATCCGCTCGGGCACCGCCCTGTACACGGCGCACACCAACGCCGACACCGCCGCGCCCGGGGTCTCCGACGCGCTCGCCCGCGCGGTGGGGGTCACCGGACCGCTGCGCCCCCTGGACCCCGACACCACCGACCCGGAGGGCCGCCGCGGCATCGGCCGCATCGGCGTACTCGACCGCCCGGCCGTCCTGCGCGACTTCGCCGCCCAGGTGGCCGGCGCGCTGCCCGCGACCGCCGCCGGGATCCGCGTCGCGGGGGACCTGGACCGCATCGTGACCACCGTCGCCGTGTCGGGGGGAGCGGGGGACTCCCTGCTCGGCGCCGCCCGCGCAGCCGGGGTCGACGTGTTCGTCACCTCCGACCTGCGCCACCACCCCGCCTCGGAGTTCGTGGAGAACCCGGGCGGGCCCGCCCTCGTCGACACCGCCCACTTCGCCAGCGAGTGGCCCTGGCTCGCGGACGGGGCGGCCCACCTCGTGGACGCACTCGGGCGCGCGGGGCGCTCCGAGGGCACTAACGTGGAGACACGCGTCTCGACGACGGTGACGGACGCCTGGTCACAGGCCTTGCCACACGTCTGAGAGCACACCGCCCCGCAGGGGGCGGCCCCGACACCAATTGCACAGAGCCGCACAGAGTAGGGCGCGGGCGGCGTTCTTGCCTTCCCCAGCCATCCCAGGAGACGTGTACAAGTGAAAGCCGAACCCGCCGCACAGGCCAGACTGCTCAACCTCCAGGACCTGGACTCAGAGCTCCAGGTCCTGGCCCACAGGGCCCGCACCCTGCCGGAGACCGCCGAGGCGGCCCGGCTCAAGGAACGCGCCGACCAGCTCGAGACCGACCTGATCGCCGCACAGACGAAGGTCTCCGACGTCGAGCGCCAGCAGCGCAAGGCCGAGAGCGACGTGGACCAGGTGCGCGTCCGCGCCGACAGGGATGCCAAGCGCCTGGAGTCGGGCCAGATCACCAGCGGCAAGGAGCTGCAGAACCTCCAGTCCGAGATCGCCTCGCTGGGCCGCCGCCAGGCCGAGCTGGAGGAGGTCGTCCTGGAGGTGATGGAGCGCGCGGAGGCACTCGACGCCACGGTGACCCGTCTGGCGGCCGAGCGCGAGGAGGCCATCGCCAAGCACACCGAGGTGCTCGCCCGCCGCGACACCGCGGCAGCCGAGATCCAGTGGGACCGCACCCGCGTCACCCAGGACCGCGAGCGTGTGGCCGGGGAGATCCCCGCCGACCTGCTTGCGCTCTACGACAAGCTGCGCGGCCAGTACGACGGTGTGGGCGCGGCGCCGCTGCGCTACGGCCGGTGCGGGGGCTGCAAGCTCTCCCTGAGCACCGTCGAGCTCAACGAGATCCGCTCCCACGCCGCCGACGAGGTCGTGCGCTGTGAGGACTGCCGCCGCATCCTGGTGCGCACCGAGGAGTCCGGGCTGGGCGGCCAGGCCGAGCAGTGAGCACCGGCTGGGGCGCCCCCGACACCGCTCCGACCCGGCTCGTCCTGCTCCGCCACGGGCAGACGCCCCTGTCGGTGGAGCGGCGTTTCGCGGGTCGGGGCGACATCCCCCTCACGGAGGAGGGCCACGCCCAGGCCAGGGCGGCCGCACGCCGCCTGGCCGCGTGGCCGATCGACGCGGTGGTGTCGTCTCCGCTGCTGCGTGCCACCGACACGGCGGCCCGCGCGGCGGAGGCCCTTGGGCTCCCGGTCGAGGTGGACGGGGGGTTCGTGGAGACCGACTTCGGCGCCTGGGAGGGGCTGACGTTCGCGGAGGCCCGCGAGCGCGAGCCCGGGGCCGTGGACCGCTGGCTGGCCGACCCCGAGGTGGGTCCGCCGGGCGGGGAGAGCTTCGCGGAGGTCGCCCGCCGGGTCGGCGCGGCCCGGGGCGCGCTCGTCGAACGCCACCGGGGGCGTACCGTCCTGCTGGTCACGCACGTGACCCCCATCAAGCTGACGGTGCAGCAGGCCATGCTCGCCCCGCTGGCCGCGCTGTACCGGATGCACCTGGACACCGCCTGCCTGACCGAGGTGGACGTCTACTCCGACGGGCCGATGGTGGTGCGTTCCCTCAACGACACCGCCCACCTGGACTGAACCGGTGTCCGGGGCGGGCCGGGGGACGCCCGGAACGGCGTAGAATGCGGGGCGAGGGGAGTCGGCCAGACGGTCGCGGACCGCGCCAGGTGCGCGGGTTCGAGGAAAGTCCGGACTCCACAGGGCAGGGTGGTCGGTAACACCGACCCGGGGTGACCCGCGGGACAGTGCCACAGAAAACAGACCGCCACCGCTCGCGGTGGTAAGGGTGAAACGGTGGTGTAAGAGACCACCAGCGGCCGGAGCGATCCGGACGGCTTGGTAAACCCCACCCGGAGCAAGGTCAAAAAGGGAGCCTCCGGGCTCCCGCGCGGATGTTCGAGGGCGGCCCGCCCGAGTCCGCGGGTAGACCGCACCGAGGTCGCCGGCAACGGCGGCCCCAGATGGATGACCGTCCGGTCCCCTCGGGGACCGACAGAATCCGGCTTACCGGCCGACTCCCCCTCTCTCTTGGCGTCTGACCTGCGCATGCCCGGATATCCGCTCGCAGGTCCTCCTCCACCGACACCTCTGTTCATCTGCGGATGTCCTGCCCTGTCCGGGCTCGACCCGGGACGGATCCGGGACGAGCCGAAGGGCCCGCGGCCTGCTCCTGAAGAGGACGGTCGGTGGCGAACGAGCCCAGGGAGCCGACCCCGCTCGGCCGGGTCTCCCGGCCGGGCGTTGCACGTGGCCGGGAGTTCGACTCGTCGGCCACCGCGTCCAGGTCCTCGCGGGAGTGGACCGACAGTCGGTGCCCTTGGGGAAAGCCCTCCTTCGTCGGTCCTCCAGGGCTCGGCGGGGGCGACTTTCGTCTGGGCGGGTTGGCTCTCGCGGTCGATGTCCCGACGGGGCCGGCCCCTCTAGGTTCGTGTGTGACGGCAGGCAACGGCGTGCTCACACGCACAACCGAGAGGACGGGTCGGACATGGTCGGCATCCGCGGGAACCGGAACGGGCGAAGCCGGGGGCGAGTGGCGGCGGTCGCGGGGGCGGTGGGAGCCGCGTCGCTCCTCGGCCCGATGGCGTTGACCGCTCCCGCGTCCGCTGTCATCGGCGGGGTGGACGCCACCGAGGAGTACCCGTTCGCGACCGCCCTGTTCGACGACCAGGGCGTGCACTACTGCGGGGGTTCGCTGATCGATGAGCAGTGGGTGCTCACCGCCGCCCACTGCTCCGACTTCGACCTGCTCCCGACGGAGAGCATCTCCGTGCGGGTGGGCAGCGACAACCGGGAGGAGGGCGGCAGCGAACGCGAGGTCGTCGAGGTGGTCCAGCACCCGGACTACGAGGCGCGGGACGTCAGCGACGACCCCGACTACCCCCACTCGTTTCTCCTGGTGCGCAAGGACATCTCGCTGCTGAAGCTGGACTCCCCGGTCGAGCAGACCCCCGTCCGCATCGCCGAGGACCGGCCGGAACCGGGTGCGCGGGTGCGCGCCCTGGGCTGGGGCGTGGTCGACGAGCTCGGCCAGGAGCCCAAGCCGGAGATCCTGCAGCAGCTCGACACCGAGATCGTGCCCGACGACCGCTGCGCGGAGCTCGACGGCGACCTGTGCTCCGAACACCCCACCGATGAGGCGCAGGTCTGCTCGACCGACTCCGGCAGCCCCCTGATCCGCGGCAGGGAGGGCGACTGGGAGCTGGTCGGCTTGACCAGCCGCGACGGAGACTACGACGAGAGCGTGGCCTGCGTGGGCCCGTGGGTCTTCACCGAGGCGGCGCAGCACGGCGACTGGGCCGCCGGCACGGTGGGGACGTAGCCCGGCCTTCGGCCCCGGCGTCTCCCGTCGAACAGCCGTGCGTCGGACCGTGCCGGGTCCGTGTGGCTCACCGCCCGATTCCGCACCGCCCGATTCCGCACCGGCCGAGTACGCGGCGCCCGGCGCGTGTGGGGGCGGTGGGGCGCGGGAAGTCCTATGGGTACAGGCATACAGCCTGCCGGTCATGGCCCAACGACCGCGTGCACCGATAGATTGGCCCTTGCGCTCCATACCCCGGGCCGAGTGCCGGAGCGCGTGCGCCCGTGGGCCGACGACCGGGGTCGGCGGCCCGACGGGCATCCGCGTTCACGGGAATGGGTGACTCTTGTTCGACTCCACCGTCTTCTGGGTGGTCCTCTTCGGACTACCGGTCCTGGCCATCGTGGCGATCGTCATGCTCGCCTCCTACCAGGCCTCGGGTGTTCAGCAGGACGAGCGCGACGACGCACCCGGAGACGAGTCCAGCAGCTGAGCCGTGTCCGCGTCCGACCTCGGGTGCGGAACGGGATCGCTGACGTCCTGGACGCCCTGCACGGGGGAGAACTCCCCCGTCACGGCGTCCAGCAGGTGCACCCTCGCCGTCTCCAGGTCGTAGTACATCCCCGACAGCTCCAGGTCGCCCGACTCCACCCGTTCGCGCACCACCGGGTAGCCCATGAGGTTGCCCAGCTGCTCCTCCACGTTGGCCTGGGCGAGCCGTCGCAGGGCCTCCGCGGCGGGCAGGCCTGCCAGGGCCCCCGTCTCCTCACCCGCACGCACCAGGCTCTGCTGCCCGTTCGCCAGCCAACTGCACATGTGCGAGGTCTCCGCGTCCCCCGGCTCCAGATGGGCCTTCTCCAGCAGTGCCTTCATGGCGCCGCAGTGCGAGTGGCCGCACACCACGATCGACGGCACCCGCAGCACGTTCACGGCGTACTCGACCGCCGCGCCCACCGACACGTCCCCGGGGGTCCCCCGAGGCGGCACCAGGTTGCCGACGTTGCGGACGGTGAACAGGTCGCCGGGGCCGCTCGCCGTGATGAGGTTCGGTACCACCCGTGAGTCTGCGCAGGTGATGAACAGCGAGGTCGGGTGCTGCCCGTGCGACAGCCGGCCCATGAGCGACCGCATCCGGTCGGCGGTGCTGGAGTGGTACTCGCGTGCGCCGGCCGTGAGCAGGCCCACCGCGTTCACCTCCCTGGGGGTCTCCTCGGACTCCCCGCGCATGCCCCACGGCGCCCACCAGCGCGCCAGGCCGCCTGGCCCGGTCTTGGCCGCGGGCGCGGAACGGGTGGAGCTGCGTTCGTACCACTTCTCGTGGACCTCGTCGATGTCGACGGCGCCCCCGGTGCGCTCGTGGTCCACGCGCCAGGCGTGGATGGCCTCGAACGCAGCGTGGTCCATGAAGTCCACGTGCAGGTCCAGGTCGACCGCGGCGCCCTCGGGGATGGTGCGCAGCACGTGCGCGAGCCTGGGCACCCCGAGAAAGGTGAGCGAGCCGTGCACGGTGACGTGGACGCGGTCGTCGCGCTCCTCGGTGGTCACTGTCAGCTTGGTGAGCCTGCGCAGGGACACGATCATGGCCAGCGCGAAACCGAGGAAGACCCCCTCCAGGAGCCCCAGGAACACCACGCCGAACAGGGTCACCAGGTACACGCTGGCCTCGTGGTGGCGTCGCAGGTCGCGCAGGTGGGCGACCGAGACCATCTGCACGCCGATGAACACCAGCAGCGCTGCCAGCGCGGCCATCGGGATCAGCTCGACCACGTGCGCGAAGAGGGCGACGAACAACAGGATCCATACGCCGTGCAGGATGGTCGACCGGGGCGTGTGCCCCCCGGCCCGGACGTTGGCGGTGCTGCGCACGATCACGCCCGCCACGGGCAGCCCGCCCAGGGCGCCGCTCACGGTGTTGGCCGCGCCCTGGCCGAAGAGCTCCCGGTTGAGCATGATCCGGCGCCCGTTGTGCAGGCGGTCCACGGCGATCCCGGCGAGGAGCGACTCGACGCTGGCGACCAGGGCGACCGTGGCCACGGCCACCGCGATGCCGTGCCACTGCCCGGTCTCGGGCAGCATCGGCCCGTTCCAGGCGTCGGCGAGGGAGTCGGGGAGCACGACGGTCTCCACGTTCCAACCGCCCGCGGTCGCGATGACGGTCGCGGTGCCGACCGCGACCAGCGCGGCGGGGACCATGGCCGGGCGCAACCGTCCGATGGACGGCAGCTTGTTCCAGGTGAACATGATCGCGATGGTGATGACGCCGACGGCGACGGCGGCGGAGTGGTTGTGCGCGATCTGGTCGGGAAGGTCCGCGAGGTTGGCCAGCGCCGAGCTCTGCGGCGCCCCGCCCAGGACCACGTGCAGCTGGGCGAGGGCGATGGTGACGCCGACGCCGGCCAGCATGCCGTGTACGACGGCGGGGGAGACGGCCAGGGCCGCGCGGGCGATGCGGACCGCCCCCAGCGCGAGCTGGACCAGTCCGGCGAGCAGGGTGATCAGGCACGTCACCCGCCACCCGTAGGTCGCGATGAGGTCGGCGACGATGATGGTCAGTCCGGCGGCGGGGCCGCTGACCTGCACCATGGAGCCGCCGACGAGCCCGGCGACGATGCCGCCGACGACGGCGGCGATGATGCCGGCGATGAGGGGGGCGCCGGAGGCGACGGCGATCCCCAGTGACAGTGGGACGGCGACCAGGAAGACCACGAGCGAGGCGCCGACGTCGGCGGCGACCCCCCTGCGGTCCTTGTGGCTGCCCGGTGGCGCCGCGGCGGGCGGTGCGTCGGGCTGTACTCCCTGGGCGTCGTTGCGCATGGTTGCTCCATTCGGGTTGGACCAGGCAAGTGATGCGTAGGCGCACGAGGACGACGGTGTCCGTTTGGGGGGTGTGCGGGTGAACGCGCGTACATGGCGAAACCCCGAAGGGTCGCGTCTCAATCACCAACTGTAGTCAACTTTTGTGGCGCAGTGTGACGTGCTGTTGTGAAGCCGGTGACCATCTTCCCGACTTCACATGGCGTCGGGATAAACCCGGGCGGAGAAAAACACCGAGGTGGCGGGAGTTTCCCGCCACCTCGGTGGTGTGAAGCGGTGGAGCGCGGGCGGAGGCCGGGCAACGAGTGCCGGTCACCGCGTGTCAGAGTCGTGCGGTCGGTGTCAGGTCAGTGGAAGCGGCCGTCCTCGTAGCCGCCCTCGTACCGCTCCTGTCCGTACCCGCGCTGGTCGTAGGGCTGCTCCGGGGGGTACGGGCCCGGAGCCTGCGGGCCCGGGGCCTGCGGACCGTTCGGCCGCCCCTCGTCGCCCTGCTGCTGCCACCCCTCCAGGGGCGGGTAGCCCCCGTAGTCGGGCTGCTGCGACTGCCGTGGCGGGTAGGAGCCGCCCAGCATGTCGTCGTACGCGCTGCCGGGGCCGTTGGGGTCCGACGGGCGCCCGAACTGGTCGCTCCGGCCCGGGTAGCCCCCGTAACCGGACGGGATGTCGCCGCGCACCTGGTCGGCCGGGTAGCCCCCCGTGGGCGGCGCGGGCGGGTACCCCTGTGGGCCGCCCGGGAACGGCTGGCCGTCCTGGCCGCCCTGATAGGACGGGCCGCCGGGGCCGCCGGGGCCGCCGGGGCCGCCCGGGTACCCGGGCCGGCCGACCGGTCCGCCGTTGAACGGGGACGGGGTCCCGGGCACGGGCGCCTCGCGGTCGGGACCTCCCGGCAGACCTGGCGCCGCCGGCCCGCCGTAGGAGCCGTGGCCGCCCGGGAGCCCGGGTCCGCTTCCGAGCCCGCCGGGAACGGTGGGCGCGCTCGGGGAACCGAACGTGCCGCCGCCCTCACCCCACAGGGGTGTGTTGCCGTCGGGGTAGGAGGGGGACTGGTGGGTCCCGGTGTCGTACGAGGATCGCGTGTGGGTGCCGGTGTCGTAGTCGGAGCGGTTGAAGGAGTCGGTGTCGTAGGTGGGGCGGGTGTGGTTGCCCGTGTCGAACTCCGGTCGTCCGGTGCCCGCGTAGTCTCCCCGGGCGTGGGTCCCGGTGTCGTAGGAGGGCCGCGTGTGGGTGCCGGTGTCGTAGTCGGAGCGGTTGAAGGAGTCGGTGTCGTAGGTGGGGCGGGTGTGGTTGCCCGTGTCGAACTCCGGTCGTCCGGTGCCCGCGTAGTCTCCCCGGGCGTGGGTCCCGGTGTCGTAGGAGGGCCGCGTGTGGGTGCCGGTGTCGTAGTCGGGGGGCTGGTGCGTTCCCGTGTCCCAACCGCCCTCGGACCGGGGTGCGGACGGGTAGCCGCCGCCCAGCGGGTCCGCGGGGCCGCCGCCGAGCGGGGGCGTGCCGCCGGTGGCGGGCGTGCCGCCCTGGACGCCGCCGTACCCGAAGTCGGAGCGCTGGTGCGCGCCGGTGTCCATGCTGGACCATATCGGCGAACCCGCGTCCGAACCCTGTGACGGGGTCGTGGACCGGAAACTCGGGGCGAGCGGGTCGCTCGCGGCCGGGCGTTCCGCGCCGCCCTGGCCCGGGTAGTCCGACCGGCCCAGCGGGTCGCTGTCGTAGGGAGAACGGCCGCCGAGCGGGGAACCCGTCCCCGCCGGTCCGGAGCCGCCGAGCGGGTCGTGCGTGTCGGAGGACGCGGCCAGGGGGTCGGTCCGGGGCTGGGTGTAGGAGGAGCCGGGCGACCAGGAGCCGGAACCGAGCGGGTCGTCGTCACGGGGCGCGGAGGCCGCGGGCGCGGCGTGCTGCGCGGGCTGTACCGGCGGCAGGCCCTGCGTGGGCGCGATCCCCTGCGTCGGGGGCAGCGCCGCGCGCTCCGGGCGCGGCGGCAGCGCGCGCTCGTCCAGGCCGAGGGGGTCCGTGGCGGCCGCGGGGGGCTGTCCGTGCCGGCCGGGGCGTCCCGTCCGGTCGTCCGCCGGGGGGAGGTTGTCCTGCCCCTGCCCCAGGCTCGCCAGCATCGCCAGGTCCGCGCTGGGGCCGGACCCCGTCGCCGCGGGCAGGACCGTGGTCGCACCGGGCGGTCCCGACTGCTCCTCGAAGTCCTCGTACCCGTCGTCGTAGTCGTCGTCCTCGTACTCGTACGCGGTGACGTTGGCGCCTGCGTCCTCGCGGTCGTCGCGGTCCCCGCGGCGGCCCCGGGGCTCGGAGGAGCGCTGGGCCGGGCCGTCCTCGCTCAGGCTGGACCAGAAGTCGTTGTCGGACAGGCCGTCCGCGTCGTCATCGTCGCCCCAGTCGTCCTCGCGCTTGCGCCGGCCCTTGGAGCGCCGTTCGGACCGGCCGCCACCGTCCTGGTGCGAGCGGCGCGAACGCCCGCGCGGCGCGGGCTCCTCCTCGTCGCGGTCGAGGTCCCTGTCCTGTGCGCGGTCGGGGGCGCGACCGGTGTCCTCGGTGTCGTCGTACTCGTATTCGTCGTCGTAGTCGTCCTCGCGGGAGCCGACGCTCAGCGCGCGCATGCCCAGCAGGAGCAGGACGAGCACGGCGAGCACGACGATGACGGCGATGATGATGATGACGGTGACGGTCATGGTGTACGCACTACCTTGGGGAGGTCGGCCGCGCCCGGATCGCACCGGGGACCGGAGTGTCGGGAACCGGCCGGGGATGTCCGGCGGCCGCCTGGTGCCGTGATGGCCCGGTCTGTCCGACCTGCGTGGTGCGAGGGGTGCAGGTGGTCCGGTGCGGTTTCAGGTCGGTGCGCCGCGCGGCGAGTGGACGGGAATCGGTCATCTGAAATGGGGCGAGGGGCACTGCCCCACTGTATGCGCTGTCGCGCCCCGTGTGCAGAGGGCGATGGATGCTTCCTGGCGAATCCCCGGGGCCCCGCCGGCGCGGAGCCACCCGGCTTTCGGAGCGTCAGAACACGGCCGTTATGACCTATTTCACTCGCTGGTGGTGACCAGCGACCCGCGGGCGACCGCCTGGTCGGCGATCGCGTCCAGGGCCGCGTCCAGCGACGCGCCCTCCGGCAGGTCCAGCGGGTTCTCCAGCGCGTACACCGTGAACCGGTACTCGTACGACGACTCGGGCTCCGGGCACGGCGCTCCGTACTCGGCGACGCCGCTGGAGTTCTGCGCCTGCTTGGCGTCGGCCGGAACGATGTTCTGCCGCAGCTCCACCAGCTGCGGGTCCAGGTCGTAGACCACCCAGAACACCTGGGCGACCTGGGGGTCGTCCACCACCAGCGCGATCGAGCCCGCCTCGTCGGGCAGCCCCGACCAGCTCAGCGGAGGCGAGTACGCCTCCTGCTCGCCCTGCTCCTCGCCGTCCTCGCCCTCGGGGGCGGCGCCCTCGCAGGTGTAGGCGGCCGGAAGCGGCTGTCCCTCCTGCATGAGCGGGCTGGTGACGTTGATGTCGTCGGGCATGTCACCGTTCTGCCCCGGGGCGAGGATGCCGCAACCCGTGGTCAGGACCAGTGCGGCCCCCGCCGTCACCGCGCCCGCGAGCGCTACGGGGGACGTGCGGGCCGTGCGCGCACCGGTGGACCGGGGGGAGGGGAGGGCCGGGAACAATGGGAACTCCTGCTGGACTTTCGGGCCGTGGAGGCGGGACTCGCTGTGAACCGGCACGGCGTCGGGAGGTCACCCGGCGCCGGACTCGGGGAGGGAACGCGCGGGAGCCGCGACAGGGCACCGGCTACACGTTCCTGAGCGAACCCTACTGTGGTCAGGCGGGAGTTCGGGCGACCGTCCCGGTCCGACGCCCCCGTACCCGCCCGTCGGGACCGGGGCGCGGGTGCGCCGGCGCGATATCCCCGCGCACTCTCCGGGCGGATCGGCGATCATGGGTCGGTGCGGTTCTCCATCCTGGGGCCCCTCCTGGTGCACGACGCGACCGGACGGCCCGTCACCATCGGCGGCGCGCGGCTGCGCGTCCTCCTCTCGCTCCTGCTGCTCAGCCCCGGACAGCGTGTGTCCGTCGAACGGCTCACCGACGGCATCTGGGCGGGAAACCCCCCGGCGGCGGCCGGGAACGCCCTCCAGGCACTGGTCTCCCGCCTGCGCCGCGCCCTGGGCGCGGGCGCCGTCATCGACGGCGACGGCACGGGCTACCGGCTGGCCGTCGACCCCGCACAGGTCGACGCGGACCGGTTCGAGGCCCTGGCCGGGCAGGGCAGGGGCCAGCTGGTCTCGGGGAGGGCCGCCGACGCCGACCGGGCCCTGGGCGAGGCGCTCGCCCTGTGGCGGGGCCCGGCCCTGTCCGACCTGACCGCCCACGGCATCGCCGAGGACATCGCGCTCGCCCTGTCCGAGACCCACCGGTCCGCCACCGAGGACCACCTCGCCGCCCGCGCCGACCTGGGCCACCACGCCGAGATCCTGCCCCGGGTCGAGGCGCTCGCCAGGAGGGAACCGGGCCGTGAACGCCCCGTCGAGCTGCTGATGCGGGTCCTCGCCGCGACGGGGCGCACCGCGGACGCCCTCGCCGCCTACGACCGCTTCCGGGCCGGCCTCGCGGACGGCCTGGGCCTGGACCCCTCGCCCCAGTTGCGCGACACCCACCTGCGGCTGCTGCGCGGCGAGTTCGACGCGCGGTCCCCGGCGCCCGCCGACCGGCCGCAGCTCCACCTGCCTGTGGCACTGACCAGTTTCGTGCCGCGCGACACGGAGGTGGGCACCGCCGTCGGCCTGCTCACCCGGGAGCGCCTGGTCACCCTGACCGGGCCGGGCGGGGCGGGAAAGACCCGCCTGTCGATCGAGGCGGCCGCCGCCCTGGCCGCACGCGCGCCGCAGTCGCTCGCCCGCGGCTGCTGGTTCGTCGAACTCGCCTCAAGGACGGGCGCCGACGTCCTGGAGGCCCTGGTCGGGGCCCTGGACCTGCGCCCGCACGCCATGATCCGGACGCGGTCCCCCTCCGTGCCGATGCCCCCGCTGGAGCGGGTGGTCTCCCACATCGGCGACCACCCCGCGCTCATCGTCCTCGACAACTGCGAACACGTCGTCGAGGACGTCGCCGGGGCCGTGGAGTTCCTGCTCGCGCGGTGCCCGCGCCTGCGTGTCCTGGCGACCTCACGGGAGCCGCTCGGTGTCCCCGGCGAACAGCTCATGCCCGTGCCGCCCCTGGCGCTGCCCCCCGAGGGCGCCGACGCGGGGAAGGCCGTCGCCTACTCCTCGGTCGCCCTGTTCGCCGAACGGGCCGGCGCGGTGCGTCCCGGGTTCTCCGTGACGCCGGACAACGTCGCCCATGTCGTCCGCGTCGTCCGGGAGCTGGACGGCATCCCCCTGGCGCTCGAACTGGCCGCGGCCCGGCTGCGCTCCATGACCACGGCGCAGCTCTCCGAACGGCTGGCCGACCGGTTCCGGCTCCTCACCGGGGGCAGCCGGGGGGCACTGCCGCGCCACCGCACGCTGAGAGCCGTCGTCGACTGGAGCTGGGAACTCCTCGACGAACCCGAGCGCAGGCTTCTGCGGCGCCTGTCGGTCTTCACGGCGGGCGCGACCCTGGAGGCGATCGAGAGGGTCTGCGCCGACCCCTCGCCGGACTCCTCCGCGGAGGGCAGCGTGGACGGCCGGGACGTGTGGACCGTCCTCTTCTCCCTGGTGGACAAGTCCCTCGTGACCGCCGAGAACCCGGCCAGGGACGACGCTCCGCCCCGCTACCGCCAGCTGGAGACCGTCCGCGCCTACGCGGCGGAGCGACTCGCACTCGGCGGCGAGGAGGTGCGCGTCCGCGACGCTCACGCCCTCCACATCCGGGACCTGTGGCGCATGGCGGACCCGCTCCTGCGCGGCCCCCGCCAGGCCGAACTGCTCGCGCGGCTGGCCCCCGAGTCGGCGGACCACGGCGCCGCCGTGCGGTGGGCGGTGGAGCGCCGCGACGCCGGGCTCGCCCTGGACCTGGTCGAGTACACCCAGTGGTACTGGACCCTGAGTGGATCCTGGCGCCAGCTCGGACGGTGGTCGGCGGCCGTTCTGGACATGCTCGGCGACCGGATCCCCGAGGGCCGTGCCCTCGCCTACGCCAGCTGCCTGTTCCACCGGGCCGGGGAGGGCGCGGCCGACAACGACGTGGCCCTGGGGCGCGTCCGGGAGGTCGAGGAGATCGTCGCCGCGGCGGGCGAGCGGATCGAGCGGCACCCCGTGCTCGTGTACTGCCTGCTGTACAGGGCGATGCTCCTGGGGCGGGCCGGGGACGCCCACGAGCGCCTTCTCGCGGCTCTGGACCAGCCCGATCCGTGGATGCGGGCCATGGTGCGCGTCCTCCTGTCCCTGCTCGACGCCGTCACCGGCCACACCGGGGAGTCGTTGGGCAGGGCGGAGGCCGCGCTGGAGGAGTTCCGCGCGTGCGGCGACGCCTGGGGCGGCTGCCAGGCGCTCGCCCAGGTCGTGGACGTCCACCGCTTCGAGGACCTCGAACGCTGCTGTGAGCTGCTGACCGAGGGGATACGGCAGGCGGAGGAGTCGGGGCTGACCGGGATGGCGGCGGTGTTCCGGGTCCGCCGGGCCCAGGCCCTGACCGACCTCGGGGACCTGGAGGCGGCCCGCCTGGACCTGACGGCGCTGTTCGACTTCGAGGGGCCGGTCCAGGACGAGCACATGGTGCTGCTGTGGCTGGCCGAGGCCCAGTGGCTCCGGGAGGCCGGGGAGCTGGAGCGTGCCCGCGCGGTCGTCGAGCGGCTGCGGGAGGAGCTGACCTGCCTGGGCGGGTTCTCGCCGGTGTACATCGAGGGAGGACTGGGGGTGATGTCCGCGATCCTCCACTGGCGGTCGGGTGAGCCGGAGGCGGCCTGGCGCGACATCGGCCGTGCGTGGTGGCTCGCCTCCCAGGGGCTGGGCCCCGTCTGCGCGGAGATCCTGGACGTCTTCGCGATGATGCTGGTCCGGGAGTCGCCGTGCCGGGCGGCCCGCGTGCTCGGCTACTCCGAGGCGCTGCGCGGCATTCCCGACAACACGACCCCGTACGTGGTGCGGGCACGGGAGCAGGCGAGGCGGGAACTGGGCGGGGCGGAGTACGAGCGCCTGGTCGCCGAGGCGCGGGGCACGGTCAAGGACGAGGTGCTGGCACGGGTGGGGGAGTGGCTGGCCCCCCTGGCGCCCGACGAGAGGTCCGGCGGCCGGGGCGACGACGGGTGACCGGCCGCGGGGGGGACCCCTGCACGCCCGCGCCGCCCCGGGGGCCGGGGCGGCGCGGTATCCGGAGGGGGCCGACGCCGCTCAGGTGCGGCGGCGGTACGCCCACACGGCGAGCGGGAAGAAGACCGCGGTGAAGATCGCGGACCACACCACCGTCCACAGGACCGGGCCCGTGGCGTCGCCGGTGCCGAGCATGAGGGCGCGCATGGCGTCCACGACGTGGGTGACCGGGTTGTTCGCGGCGACCACCTGCAACCAGCTGGGCATGTCCTCGGGGTTGACGAACGCCGAGCTGCTGAAGGTGAGCGGGAACATGAGGATCATCCCGAACGCCTGCACGGCCATCGGCGTGCGCACGATCATGCCGACGAACGCCGACATCCAGCACAGCGCGAAGGCGAACAGCAGCACCAGGGCCGCCGCCACGACCACGCCGCCCGCGCCGCCCTCCGGGCGGAACCCGATGAGGATGCCGACCAGGAGCACCATCACGACGGTGATCGTGTACCGGACCAGGTCGCCGAGGATCGCGCCGGTGAGCGGGGCGGAGCGGGCGATGGGCAGCGACCGGAACCGGTCGAAGATGCCCTTCTCCACGTCCTGGCTCAGCGAGAAACCCGTGCCCAGCGTGGCGAAGATGACCGACTGGGCGATGATGCCGGGCATCAGGAAGTCGCGGTAGGCCTGCCAGTCGCCCATCATCGCCTGTCCGAAGACGAAGACGAACAGCGTCACGAACATGACCGGTTGCAGCATCAGCCCGAAGACCTCTTCGGGGTTGGCCTTGATCTTCAGGACGCTGCGCCAGGCCAGCTGGAGACCGTTCTGGATCGTGCCCAGCGGTGTGATCCGCGCGGGGGTCGCCGGCGTGCCACCGGGTTCCGCCGGCCGCGTCCGGGTCGTTACGGCGCTCATGCCCTGGCCCCCTCGTCCACGGTCTCGTCCGTGGTCTTCTCCTCGTCCGCGGTGTGACCGGTCAGGGCGAGGAAGACCTCGTCCAGGCTCGGCTTGCGCAGCGACAGCTCGGCGACCGCCACGCCCTGCTCGTCCAGGCGGCGCACCACCTCGGGCAGCACGCCCGAGCTGGTGACCGGGACACTGGCGAGCAGCCCGTCGGAGACGACGGGCGTGCTGGTGACGGCCTCGATGATCCTCGCCGCCAGGGACAGCTGGCCGGTGTCCACCGTGCGCACTTCGAGCACCTGGTTGCCGGCCTGGTCCTTGAGCTCCTCCGGGGTGCCCCGGCTGATCATGCGACCGTGGTCGAGGACCATGAGGTCGTCGGCCAGCTGGTCGGCCTCCTCCAGGTACTGGGTGGTGAGCAGGACGGTCACACCGTCGTCCACCAGCCCGCGCACCACGTCCCACAGGCCGTTGCGGCTGTGCGGGTCCAGGCCGGTCGTGGGCTCGTCCAGGTACAGCAGTGCCGGGCGGCCGACCAGGCTCGCGGCCAGGTCGAGCCGTCGGCGCATACCGCCCGAGTAGGTCTTGGCGGGGCGGTCGGCGGCGTCGGTGAGCTCGAAGCGCTCGAGCAGTTCCGCGGCGCGGACCCGGGCCTGCGCCCGGTTGAAGCCCAGCAGGCGCGCGATGAGGATCACGTTCTGGGTGCCGGTCAGGTCGGCGTCCACCGCCGCGTACTGGCCGGTGAGACCGATCAGCCGCCGCACCTCGTGCGGCTGGCGGACCACGTCGTAGCCGCCGACCTCGGCGTGCCCGCCGTCGGGTCTGAGCAGGGTCGCCAGAATGCGCACCATCGTGGTCTTGCCCGACCCGTTGGGGCCCAGAACGCCCAGCACGGCCCCCGTCCTGGCAGTCAGGTCCACGCCGTCCAGGGCGCGTTTGCCCTTGAACTGCTTGACCAGACCCTCCGCGCGGATGGCGTCAGTCATCGTTCCTCCGTTTCAACGTCTGTTCACCAGTGTGGCGAGCTGGGCTGACAGAACGCTGACAGAGCCCCCGCGCCCGGCCGCGGCCCGTCCGGAGACCCTGTGGAGAAGGAGCTCCGAGTACGGAGGGCCTAAACTCGTGCAGGTGATGAACACCCCGCCGTACGACCCCATTCCCGACCCGGACCGGCCCCGGGCGGCCCCCGAACCAGGTGAGGGGGAGACCGCGCGGCTGCGGCCCCCGCAGAGCCGGGTGAGCAGCAGGGCGATCGGCGTGTGGACCCTGAGGATCCTGTTCGGGTCGGTGTTCACCCTGGTCCTGCTGAGCGCGGTCGCGTGGGGCGCGTCGTCGCTCGGCTGGGCCTGGATCCCCGGCTGGGCCGTGGACAACGCGTGGCTGCTGCCCGTCCTCTACGGGGTGTACGCGTTGCTCAAGGTGGCGATCGTGCCGTCCTGGCGGTACAGGGTGCACCGCTGGGAGGTGGCCGGGGACATCATCTACACCCGGGTGGGCTGGATCAGCCGCAGCTGGCAGCTGGTGCCGGTCAACAGGTTGCAGACGGTCGACCACACGCAGGGGTGGCTGGAGCGCGTGTTCGGCGTGGCCACGCTGGAGGTGCAGACCGCCTCCTACGCGGGGTCGTCCACGATCGAGGGCCTGGACGCCGGGCAGGCCCGCCGCCTGAGCGAGGACCTGGCCGTGCGCGCGGGCGCGCTGAGGGACGACGCGACCTGATGGGCACCGGGCACGGAGAGGACGAGCGCGAGGCACGGTACGGGCGCCGGGCCCCGGTGGACGGGTCCGCCGGGGGCTCCGACGCACGGCCCGCGCGGGGCGGCGGGGCACGGGACCGGGACGAGGCGGACGGGACGGACCGCGACCGGCAGGCGCCGGAGCCCGACACGGCCGCGCGACCACCGTCGGACCGGGCCGACACGACCGGTGGCTGGGTGGCGCCGGGGAGCACCTCCGCTTCCCGCCCCCCGGAGCACACGGCCGGGAGCGCCGTCCCCGCCGACCCCCCTCCCGGACAGCGCGGGTTCGCGCCCGCGGAGGGAGCGGAGCGGCAGGAACGGCCGACGGACTGGTCGGGCGGGTGGCCCCCGACCGGGCCCGGCGCCGTGCCGCCCCACGCACAGGGGGCGCCCCACACCGGACATCCCCGCGGGGAGGCGTCCCGCCCGGCGCCGCCCCAGGCGGTTCCGCCCCACGCGCCCGCTCCGCACGGGGAGCCCGCCCGGGGGGCGGGGCCGTACGCGGTCGGCCCCCGCCCGGGGCCTCCCGCGGGGGAACCCTGGGCGCCCCACGGAGCCCCGTCCCACACACCCCCTTCGCCCCCCGCGCCGGGGCACGGGGGCGCACCCGGCACGGCGGCACCCCGCGACTGGTGGGGGCCTCCGGCGGAGGGAGGCCCGAACCCGGCGGGGAACGCGGCGGCCGACCCCTGGGGGCCGCCCGGAGCGGAGTCCCTCCTCGCGCCGGAGCGGGTCCGCAGGATCAGCCCCCGGAGCATGGTCGTGGGCCCCATCAACCAGCTCAAGGGCCTGCTGGTGCCGATCGCGGCGGGTCTGGTCCTGGGCGGGTTCAACGCGTGGGTGCTGGGCGCCACGGGCGCGACCGTCGTGGCGTTGCTCGTCGGAGGGTTCGTCACCTGGAGGACAACCCGGTACGAGGTCGGTGAGGACCGGCTGGAGATCCGCAGGGGGCTGATCAGGCGCTCCCAGCGCACGATCCCCCTCGAACGCGTCCGCGGCGTCGATGTCACCAGCACGCTTCTGCACCGCCTCCTCGGCGTCGCCGTGGTGCGCATCGAGGCGGCGGCGGGCTCGGCGGCGGCGACCGAGGACGGCAAGCTCGACGCCGTGGCGGCGGACGAGGCCGAACGACTGCGCCGTGTGCTGCTGCACCGCAAGGCCGTCCTCACCGGACAGGAGACCGGGTACCGGGGCGCACCCGGCGAGGGGACGGGCCAGGCGGGGCCCGCGGAGCCGGTGCAGGGACAGGCGCCGGTTCCGGACGACGACACCGTCACCTACTTCGCCATGCCGCGCTCGTGGTACCTGTACGGGGCGCTCAGCCTGGGCTACCTGCTCACCCCGTTCGCCGTCCTGGCCACGCTCTTCGGCACGGTTCAGCAGACGTTGGGGGATCTCGCCAACGACTTCGTCGTGGACTGGCTGACCACCTCCGACCGGGGCTTCCTCCTGGTGGCCGCACTGGTCTTCGCGGGTGTGCTGGTGCTGTTGATGCCGGTGTTCGCCGTGGTCTCCTACGCCCTCACGCACTGGGGGTTCTCGCTCCGCGGACGCGACGGCTCCCTGGTCGCCGAGCGCGGCCTGTTCACCCGGCGCAGCGTCACACTGGAGAGGCGCCGTATCCGCGGCTACGAACTCCTGGACAACCCCCTCGAACGCACGCGCGGCGCGGTGCGGTTGCGCGCCATCGTCACCGGCCTGGGAGACACGGCCAACCGTGCGGTGCTGTTGCCGATAGGGCCCCGCCCCGTGGTCGAGGACGTCGTCGACCGGGCACTGGCCCTCTTCGGGGGCACCCTCGAGCGCCATCCGAGAGCCGCCCTGTTCCGGCGCCTGACACGGTCCGTCCTTCCGTTCGCCCTCCTCGCGGCGGTCGCCGCCGCTCTGGGAGCGGAGTGGCTCGCCGTGGTCGGCGCCGTGCTCGCCGTGCTCGGAATCCCCCTGGGCGTCGACCGCTACCGATCCCTCGGCCACGGCTACGACGGTGAGCGGGTGAGCGTCCGCTCGGGTTCGCTCAGCCGGGGCCAGGCGACGGTGGAGCGCTCGGCGGTGATCGGCTGGACCTGGACGCAGACCCTCTTCCAGCGGGGGTCCTCCCTGGCCGACCTCCAGATCACGGTGGGGGCGGGCGCCGGCGGCTACACCGCCCAGGACGCCTCACTGGACAAGTCGGTGGCCTTCGCCGCCCGGGTCACCCCGGAGATGGTGCGACCGTTCCTGGAGCCGCCCGGCGAGCCCGGCCGGAGGCACTGAACCCGCGTCCCGCCCCCCGCCCGGCCCTGTCCGGCAGCGCCGGACAGCGCCGGGCGGAGGAACCGCGGGGCGTCCTCACCGCCCGCGCCGGTGGAGCGGCCGCGCCGCCGAACCGGGCGGGGCTCAGCTGCCGTTCCACCCGCGGGGCGCGGATCCCCGGGTCCACACCGGCCAGCCCGGGTCGCCGGTCCGGACGAACTCCACCCAGGCTCCGTGCACCGCCCCGGCGAGGTCCTGGGGTGCTCCCGGCCCCGTCAGCGCCTCGGCGTCCGCCGTGCCCAACCGGTCGAACACGAACGGCAGCTCCATGCAGTGGGCCGCGCCGAGCCCCGCCGCCGATCCGCGCCAGCCGAACTCGTACACGTGCGTGGCCGCGCCCCGTCGTGCCCGCGCGTCCGCCACCCGCCGCGTGGGCCGCTCCAGCAGCACCTCGCCCAGGACGGCTCCCACCAGCATGCCCGTGCTCATCCCGGGACGCCGGGCGCGCAGCCGTCGCAGGGTCCCGGGACCGATGCCGAAGCGGACCGCGACCGCCGCCAGGACGGGCCGGCGCAGGGCGCGGTCCATCCCGGTCGGGGCCATCCACAGGCGGTGCTCCTCCGAGGTGGCACCCATGAGCAGGTCGAGGTGGTCGGCGGCGCCCGCGCGCAGCGCGTCATAGGGCGACCGGGGCACCAGGTCGCCGTCCACGGCGAGGGAGAAGGCCGGTCCGCCCGTGAGCGGACCGGCCCCGGACGCGACCCGGTGCTGGGCGGCCACCAGGTCCTCGGGGGCGGTCGCGGCGAACGCCTCCCGTGTGGCCGTGATCCCCAGCTCCTCGGCGACCATCCGGGTGATGCGGCCCGCCTTCTCCGGGGCGGCGGCGAGGAGCGGGCCGCTCTGGAGGATCGCGCGCCGCATCAGCCGCCCACCCTCGGGGTGCACGGCCAGCGCGGCGGTGGTGCTCGCCCCGGCCGACTGGCCCCCCGCGGTCACCCGGCCGGGGTCCCCGCCGAACGCCGCGATCTCCCGGCTCACCCAGCGCAGCGCCGCGAGCTGGTCCGCCAGGCCGAGGTTGAGCGGAGCCCCGTCCAGGACGGAGAAGCCCTCGCTGCCCAAGCGGTAGTTGACGGCGACGAACACCACCCCGTCACGGGCGAACGCCGTCCCGTCGTAGGCGGCCAGGGCGTTGGCGCCGCGGGTGAGGGCGCCGCCGTGGAACCACACCAGTACCGGCAGGGAACCGGGTGCGGCCCCCTCCGGCGCCCACACGTTGACGTGCAGGAAGTCCTCGCCCGGGATGACCACGGACGGCAGGATCTCACCGACCGCGCCCTCGTACGGCAGCTGTGGGGCGGTCGGTCCCGGTGAGACGGCTTCACGGACCCCTTCCCAGGGCTCGGGGGGCTCGGGGTGCGCGAACCTGCGCCGACCGGTCGGCGCGGCAGCGTAGGGAACTCCCAGGAAGCGGGCGACGCCGGAGCGGGCCGCGCCGCGCAGGCGCCCGGTGCTCACGCGCGCGGTGACCGCGGCGTCGTCGGCGGTCCGTTCTGTCATGGCGGGTCTCCAAGGGGGCGGTGTGGCCGGAGGGAGATCGTAGGGGAACCCGCCGGTGGCGGCCCCACGCGCCCCGGCCGGTCGGCGGGCCGCACCGGTGGTGGCGCGGTCGTCCGACCGTGCCCGCGCGTGCCGCAGTCCGGCGCAGCCCCCGCGCACCCGCCTCCCGCGCACCCGGGCCGGGCCGTCACCGGGCCCGCGCGGGCCGCCGGGAGGAGCGCGGTCCGTGGACGGCCGCGAACGGGCCCCGCCGCCGCACACAGGCCGCCCGCGCCGGGCCGGGAACGCCGGAGGGCGACCGTGCCGTGCGGCTCCGGTCGCCCTCCGGGGGAGTCGGGCGGGGAGCGTGTCGGCCCCCGCCGTCGGCCCCTGCCTACTCGTCCTTCTTGGATCCGAACATGATCTCGTCCCACGACGGGACGGAGGCGCGGCGGCCGCGGCCCTTGCGCTTGGCCGCGGCGCGGTCTCCGGCCCCGTTGGCGGCGGCCGGGACCGCCGCCGGGCTCGCCGGCGGCTGGTCCGCGGCGCGACGCGGGGTCCCCGTGTCGTTGAGGTCCATGGTGGCGCGACGACGGCGCGCGCCGGGGCGCGGCTGGACCGGGGGCTCGGCGGCGGGCGGCGCACCGTCGGGCTCCCCGGCGCGTGCAGCACGGTCGTCCAGCGGCCACTCGGGCGCCGGACGCCGCTCGGGGCGTCGGTGACGCTCCTCCGGGCCGGGGTCCGCGTACGCGGCGGGCGCCGGCGGTTCGGGTGCGGGACGCCGCTCGGGCTCGGGGCGCCTGCGGAACGGCTCGGGCTCGGCGCGCGGCGCCTCGAAGGAGGGCTCGGGGCGCTGCCCGCCCCGCCGTTCGGTGCGCTCGTCCCGCTCCCACCCGCGTTCGGTGGGCAGGCGCTCCCCGGGACGGCGCCCCGCGGGGCGCTCATCGGGGGAACGGTTCCCGAAGGGACGGTGCTCCTCCTCGTGGCGCCGGTCCGCGGGGTGCGCGTGGGCGGAGCGGTGCTCCTCCGAGCGGTACCGCGCCCCGGGGGCCAGGCCGTGGTCCCGTTCCGGGACGCCGTTCCGGTCGCGCTCCTCGGGGCCGGGCCCCTGGCGGTGGCGTTCGGCCTGCTCCGTGCCGGGGGCGTCGAAGCGCCGCCGACGGTCGTCGCGGACGGGATCGCCGAACCGGTCGGTCTCGGCCCGTGCGGCGGCCGTGGCCTGGCGCAGGGGTTCGTCCAGGGGGTCGTCCTGGACGGCCCGGCGGGGAGGGGCGTGGTCGGGGCGGCGCTCCGCCGCCGACTGCGCGTCCATGCGGGGCAGGTGCGTGGTGGCCTCGCTCCGGCGCGGGGCGAAGGGCGTCACGTTCGCACCGGGGGAGGAGAGCGGCTCCGGGTCCGGGGAGGAGAACCGCGCGGCCTCCTCGTCCGCGGGCGTGACGCTGTTGTGTCTGGGCTCGTACAGCCAGTGGGCGACGCGTTCCTCGCCGCCGTGCACGAACACGAGCTTGAGCTGCCACGAGCGGTCCTCGCGCTTCCACGAGTCCCACGCGGCGTCGCCGGTCTCCAGCTGGTGGGCGCCGATCCGCTTGGTGACCAGGTCCCCGAGAGAGGTCCCGGACGCGGCGTCGCCGTGCGCCCGCACGGTCGCGCGCTGTGCCTGCTGGGCGATGTACTCGCGTTCCTGGAGGACGGGTCCCTCGAACCAGCGGACCCGTTCGATCGGTATGCCGGAGATCTCGGAGATGGCCTCCGCGGTCTCGCCGGACCGGATGCGGGCCTGGATTTCCTTGGGGCGCAACGGATTCTCCACTTCGATCTCGTACTGGCCGAGCCGGGAGAACTGGCCGCGGACTGCGGCGCGGAGACGGTCGTCGACGGGCAGCGTGAAACGGGTTCCACGGCCGGTGCTGGCGAGCACCAGGTAGGTGCCGTCCTCGCTCACGGCCACGAGGCGAAGCTCGTGCATCGCCCTCCCTTTCGCGTCCCGTCGAGGGTAGGTCCCGCGACACGGCCCCCGCGTTCTCCAAGTCTGGTCGGCCGACAACTGTTCGGCCAGTACCGCGCCCGGCATGTCCGAACTGTGTGCCCGCCTCCCGTTCCGTGGCACTGGCCACGGTGGGAGCTGCCCCGGACACCCGGGGTACTCACGGTCGCTTCCGCTGCCAATCTTGGCACGATGACCCTTCGGCGACCGGGAGCGATCGGGGGGAATGTCGCCGATCCCGTGCGAAGGCTCCGCCGTGATGGTATCCCGGGCCTCCCGAATCCCCCCAGGTATAAGAAAAACTCCGATCTCGGGCCGATCTCAGTCCGGATGGATCCTCTCCGGGGCAAACCGACACGCCGAGGTCTATCGGAGAGTGACGCTTCTTATGTCTTGGCGTTACCGGAACTCTGCTGCCCTTAGGCTGAGTTATCCATCTATGAGCGAAATGTGATGTTTGGTGACTATGGGGCTGTATGCCCCACCACACGCGCATCCCGCGAGCACGAGTTCCCGTCGCGCCCCGCGCGGCCGACGAAGGGGGGACGACCGGATGGGTCGGACCGGACACGACGATGACGACGAGACGGAGGAGGGGGGCGGGAAGAAGCGGATCGAGCTGAGCGTCTCCCAGGTCGCGGGAGCGGGAGCCGCCACACTCGCGGCGGCCACCGCCGCCTCCTACCTCAACGTGTACGGCACGGTCGTCGGAGCCGCCGTCATGGCCACGCTCAGCACCCTCGTCAGCCCGCTCCTCCAGCACTGGTTCTCCCGCAGCGGCGAACAGGCCAGGCAGCTGGCGGGGAAGGCGGTCGGGCACACCGACGTCGCCCCGCCCGGGACCCCTGTGGCCCCGGGGGCGCCCGTGGCACCGTTCCCGGAGGAGATCTCCGAGTCCGGACTGCTGCGGGAGGTGTCCGAGGCGAGCTCTCCGACCGTCGTCCCCGACGACTTCGACGCCACCCGCACGATGGTCATGCCCTCGCTGGGAGTGTCCGACGACAGGGCCGGCGCACTCGGCGGCCCCGTGGGCCCCCCGCGGCGGATCGGCGCCCCGGACGGGACCACCCGGCTGCCGTCGGCGGACACCGGGACCGGCGGTTCCGGCGGAGCGGACGGGCGGGAGCGCCGCCCCGCCCGGCGCGGATGGCGCTCGGCGGTGATCCCGGCGGTGGCGGTGTTCGCACTGGTCATGATGGTGATCCTGCTGTTCGAGTTGTTCACGGGGCGGTCACTGACCGCCTGGACGCAGGGCACGGAGGAGCACACGTCCCCCACCCTGCTCGGCGGCTCCAGCTCGGGTCCTCCGGCGCAGGAGAGCGACCCCGAGACCCCTGACACCACGGAGGACGACACCGGGAGCACCGGCCAGGAGCCGGAGACCGGGACGCCGGGGACCCCGCAGCCCGACGACCCCGCGACCGAGGCGCCCGACGACGGCGCCGGTGACGGCGGCACGGGCGGCGACGGCGGCACCGGGGGGACGACCGAGCCCACCGACCCGCCGGTCGAGGAGGAGGACCCCCAGGACCCGGGCACCGAGCAGCCCGCACCCGGGACCGGTGAGGGAGGCGGACAGAACGGGGAGAACCCCGTCCCCGCCCCCGCGCCCCCGGCGGGCTGACCGCCGCGGGCGGAGAGCACGGACGGGCCCCGCGTCGACGCGGGGCCCGTCGGCGGTCCGGGAGTGACAACGCCGTCCGCCCGGGAGCGCCCGGGACGGGCGGCGCACGAACGCTCCCCCCGGGCGCGCGCCCGCGCTGAGCGCCCGCCGCCGCGCGGGCGGCCGGGGCCCGGGCCGTCAGCCGAAGACCCGGTCCAGGTAGTCGTTGCCGAACCGCCGCCGCGGGTCCACGCGGTCGCGCACCGCCACGGCCTCGCCCAGGCGCGGGTAGGCCTTCTCCAGGTAGGAACGGTCGCGCGTGTGCATCTTGCCCCAGTGCGGGCGCCCTCCCACGGACGTGAACACCGCCTCCAGGTCTGCGAAGTACGCCTCGTACGGCGTCCCCTTGTACATGTGCACCGCGACGTACGCCGTGTCCCGCCCGTAGGCGGTCGACAGCCACACGTCGTCGGCCGGGGCGAACCGCACCTCCACGGGGAAGCTGACCCGGTGGTCGCCCCGGTCCACGATCCGCCGGGCCTCGCGCAGCACGTCCACCAGGTGCTCGGCGGGGATCGCGTACTCCATCTCGACGAACCGCACGTCGCGCACCGACGCGAACACCTTGTGCGAGGTGTCCGTGTAACTGCGCGCCGACAGCGCCCGCGAGCTGATCTGGTTCACGGCCGGGACGGCCCCGGGGAACCGGCGGCACACGCGGTTCACCCCCTCGAAGACCGTGTTGGACAGGAAGTCGTCGTCCAGCCACGCCCTGAACCCGGACAGGGGGCGCGACGGGCCCTCCGCGGTGTTGTTGCGCTTGGTGTTGGTGTTCCCGGTGTGCGGGAACCAGAAGAACTCGAAGTGCTCGTTGGCCTCCCGTAGTTCCGGGAGCCTCTCCAGCACCTCGTCCAACGGCATAGGCTTCTCGCGCGCGTGCAGCAGGAACGCCGGGCGCACCGCCATCGTCAGCGCGGTGACCACTCCGAACGCCCCCAGGCCCACCCGGGCGGAGTGGAACAGCTCCGGATCCCGGTCCGCGGAGCACTCCACCACCGAACCGTCGGCGAGCACCATCTCCAGCCCGACCACCTGCGAGGCCAGCCCGCCCGCGTCCCGGCCGGTCCCGTGGGTGCCGGTCTGCACGGCGCCCGCCATGGTCTGCACGGCGATGTCGCCCATGTTGGCCAGGGCCACACCGTGCCCGGCCAGGACGTCGTTGAAGTCGCACAGGGGCAGCCCCGCCTCGACGGTGGCCGTGCCGGCCGCCGGGTCGACCGAACGCACACCGGTCAGGGAGGTGGGGGAGAGGAGGAGGCCGTCGGTGACGGCCACGTCGGTGAAGGAGTGCCCCGAACCGACCATGCGGACCCGCAGGTCCTCGGCGGCGGCCGAGGTGACCGCCGCGGAGACCGCCGCCGTTCCGCCGGGGGCCGCCGTACGTCGCGGGCGCGCCTGGTAGGTGCCCGACCATGTGTGCCAGATCACATCTGTCATGCGGCGACATTACCCACCGGTCACTTGTGCCGCCAGGGGTGCTTCCCGCGGAGGCCCCCCTGCCCCCGGCGAGGTGGGGCCGGGGAGGCCAAGACCACAGGGCGCTGACCCCGGGGGTCGCGCGAGCGGGGCCCGGGGAGCTGGTTTCATAAGGTCCATGAGGCCTTACGACGCGTTTCTGCTGATCTCCTTCGGTGGCCCGGAGGGCGAGGACGAGGTCATCCCGTTCCTGGAGAACGTCACCCGCGGACGCAACATCCCCCGCGAGCGGCTCGCCGAGGTCGGAGAGCACTACTTCCTCTTCGGGGGTGTGAGCCCGATCAACCAGCAGTGCCGGGACCTGATCGCCGCGATCACCGACGACTTCTCCTCCAACGGCATCGACCTGCCCGTCTACTGGGGCAACCGGTTCTGGGCGCCGATGCTCGCCGACACCCTCGCCGCGATGCGGGACGACGGCGTGCGCCGGGTACTCGCCCTGCCCACCTCCGCGTACTGCAACTGGTCGAGCCGCACCGCCTACGAGGAGGACATCGCCCGCGCCCGCGCGGCGCTGGGGGAGGACGCCCCCGAAGTCGACCTGATCCGTCCCTTCTACGACCACCCCGGGTTCGTCGAACCACTGGTGGAGCACACCCTCGCGGCCCTGGACGCCCTGCCCGACGACCAGCGACGGGGAGCGCACCTGCTCTTCTCCGCGCACTCCATCCCCATGTCGATGGCGCAGGAGAGCGGGGGACCGGGGCAGGAGTTCGGCCCCGAGGGCGCCTACGGGGCCCAGTTGGCCGAGGTGGCCCGCCTGGTGGTGGAACGCCTCGACCGCGACCACCCCTTCGAGGTCGTCTACCAGAGCCGCAGCGGCCCGCCCAGCCAGCCCTGGCTGGAGCCCGACGTCAACGACCGCATGGAGGAGCTCGCCGCGGAGGGCGTGCCCGCCGTGGTCGTCGTCCCGCACGGCTTCGTCTCCGACCACATGGAGGTCAAGTTCGACCTCGACGTCGAGGCGCGCGAGACCGCCCAGAAGCTCGGCATCGGCTACGAGCGCACGCTCAGCCCCGGCACGCACCCCGCGTTCGTGTCCATGGTGACCGGCCTGGTCCGCGAGTACACCGGCGAGTCGGCGCCCCGGCGGCTGGGCTCTCTCCCGCGCTGCCACGGCTGCGACTGCTGACCCGCGCGGCCCGCGGGGACGACGCGGACAGGCCCCGGAACCCCGAACGGCTCGCGGGGGCGCGGACGCCGCCCCGCCGCGCGGAGGGGCCTCCCGGGCGCCGACGGCCGCGGCCGTCCACAGCTCCCGGAGGGGCCTTCCCACCGCCACTGCGCCGGGCGCATCCTGGAGTCGGGCCCCGTCGCGCGGTCGCGCCGGGGCCGGGGACGAGCACGGTCGCGGGGCACGCCGGTAGGTTGGGTAAACGCTGCTGACTCCGCCCGTCCGCGGGCCGCCCGCACCAGTGGCCGCCCAGGATCTGCCCGATAGGGTCTCCCCAGATCACGAGTCGACCTTCAGGAGTATGTGTCTTGGTTCGTTCCTGGTATGAGCTGCCGGAGTACGTCCGACTTCGCCGCGTCAACGGTCTGCGCCTCTCACCCGACGGCACCCGTCTGGTCGCACCCGTCAGCGGCCTCGCCCCCGACGACAAGTCCTTCCGCAGCGCCCTGTGGGAGATCGACGTCAACCCCGAGTCCGAGGGCGGGCACGCCCCCAGGCGCCTCACCCGCTCCGCCGCGGGCGAGAGCGGCGTCGGCTTCCTCCCCGACGGGTCGATGCTCTTCACCACCGGCAGACCCGACCCCGAGGCCAAGGCCGAGGACAAGGCGAAGGCCGCCCTGTGGCTCCTCCCCGCCGACGGCGGCGAGGCCCGCCAGGTGGCCTCCCGCCCCGGGGGCGTCGGCCCCTTCACCGTCGCCCGGGACTCCGGACTGGTCGCCTTCACCTCCGACGTCCTGCCGCGCAGCGAGGACGACGAGGAGGAGAAGGAGGCCCGCAAGGCCCGGGCGGAGGCCGGGGTCACGGCCATCCTGCACGAGGATCTCCCCGTGCGGGCCTGGGACAGCGACATCGGCCCCGACCACCCCCGCTACTTCGTCGCCGCGCCGCCTGCCGACGACGACGCCCGGCTCGGCGACCCCCGCGACCTCACCCCGGACGCGGGCATGGCGCTCCTGGGCGCGGGAGGCTCCCTCAGCCCCGACGGCACCACCCTGTACACCGAGTGGCGGGTCCCCGTCGGCAAGGGCGCCCACCGCACCGATGTCGTCGCCGTCGACACCGCCACGGGTGAGCGGCGCACCCTCGCCACCGACCCCGCGTACGACTTCGGGCGCCCGCAGGTCTCGCCGGACGGCGGACACCTCCTCCTCGTCCGCAGCCACGAGGGCGAGTACGACGGCGGGCCGCGCGACGAGACCGTGTGGCTGGTCGACCTGGCCACCGGGGAGGGCCGCGACCTGCTCCCCGAGCACGAGTTGTGGCCGCGCGAACTCGCCTGGGCCGCAGACTCGGACGCCGTGTTCATCGCCGCGGACGAGAACGGCCGCCGCCCCCTGTTCCGCATCGACACGGCCACCGGGGCGGTCACCCGGCTCACCGGTGACCACGGCGCCTACAGCGGACTCAACCCGTCCCCCGACGGCCGGTACGTGTACGCGCTGCGCGACGCCTGGGACGCCCCGCCCGCGCCCGTGCGCCTGGCCTCGGACACCGGGGACGGACAGCCCGTGTACCTGCGCACCCCCGGTTCCGAGCTGACCATGCCCGGCACCCTGACCGAGGTCGAGACCACCGCCGACGACGGCACCAGGATCCGTTCCTGGCTCGTCCTGCCGGAGGAGGCCTCCGCCGAGTCCCCCGCACCGCTCATGCTGTGGGTGCACGGCGGCCCGTACATGAGCTTCAACGGCTGGTCCTGGCGCTGGAACCCGTGGCTGCTCGCCGCGCGCGGCTACGCCGTCCTGCTGCCCGACCCGGCGCTGTCCACCGGCTACGGGCAGGAGATGGTCGGCCGCGCCTGGGGCAAGTGGGGACCGCGCACGTACGCCGACGTCATGTCCGCCACGGACGCCGTCGAGGCCCGTGACGACATCGACGCCGAGCACACGGCCATGATGGGCGGCTCCTTCGGCGGCTACATGGCCAACTGGATCGCCGGGCACACCGACCGGTTCAAGGCGATCATCTCGCACGCCTCCCTGTGGGGCCTGGACGGCTTCAACGGGACCACCGACTACCCGCCGGTGTGGGAGCAGGAGTTCGGCACCCCGCTGGACCGGCCCGAGCGCTACATCCTCAACTCGCCGCACCTGCACGCGGCGGAGATCCGCACCCCCATGCTCGTCATCCACGGCGACAAGGACTACCGGGTGCCCATCTCCGAGGGGTTGCGCCTGTGGCGGGACCTGCTGCTCCACGAGGTGGACGCCAAGTTCCTGTACTTCCCGGACGAGAACCACTGGATCCTCACACCGGGGAACGCCCAGATCTGGTACGAGACCATCTACGCCTTCCTCGACCACCACGTGCACGGCAAGGAGTGGGTCAAGCCCGAACTGCTCTAGTGCTGTGACCGGGGAGGTTCACCGGGTTGGCCCACCCCGCCCGACCCACGCGAAGAGGGCCTCCGGCGCCGGTGTGGAGGGGGACGTCCACCACCGGACCGGAAGGCCCTCGACGCCCCGCGCCACCCGCGCCGACGCCGACGGCCCCGCAGGCGTCCGGGGCGGGCGGGAGCTCCGGGCCGCCCGCCCGGGCACGGCGAGGGAACCGGACGGCCGCGCGGCTGTGCCCCGTCCGGGACGGGCGGGGCACCCGGGGATTCCTGCCCCACCTGCCCGCGGGCGGCGGCGACCCGCGGGCCGCGCCGGTGAGGCCAGGCGGAGCAAGGCCGTCAGGCGACCGTCACGAGAAGCGCGGTCCACTCACCGTGGGGGAACTCCAGGTGCCCCCTGCCCCGGTTGCGGGAGTCGCGGACGGCCGTGGTCGTGCCCTCGGACACCTCGACGCAGTTGGTGACGCCCTGGCTGTAGCTGGATGTGTGCCATGTTCGCTGGTCCTGCTCTCGACGACGCATGACGGGTACCCCTTTCTCTTCGCGGTGCCCCGATGCCGGGGGCCGGTGTGCTCGTGGACTCCCGGGGCGCGGAGATCCGCCGCCGTCGAGCGGTCCCGGAGCGGTGCGGAACATCCGTCGGGTGACGGGGTTCCGCGCGGGCCGGAGCCCCGCGGCGCTGCCGGTCTCCGTGCGTTCTTGTGCGTCTCCGGCCCGTGCGGTGTGCCCGGGCGGTGCGGGGGCCGGGCACCGGGGCACGGCCACTCGTTCGTTCTCATGCCTCCTCCGGAACGAACCGTGCCCGATACGGACGAGGTGATGCGCTCCGCCGCCGGAACAGTGCGGCGTACCGCTGGTCGGTACCGGGTACCGGGTACCGCCCCGGCCGTGCGGCCGGCGGTGAGGGCCGGGCGCGGTGGCCTCCGCTCCGGGGGCCGGCCGGGTACGGCCCGGGGGGCCTGTCCGCGTCCGGGCCGTGCCTGCTCCGGTCCCGGCCCGCGCCTGCTCCGCCCCCGCCCCGTGCCTGCTCCGGTCCGCACCGGAATCCGCGCGGGCCGCCTCCGGCCTCCGGGCGTAGAGTGCGGTTGCGGGTTCCTCGCGGGCGTCGGTGACGCCCCGGACCCGCACCAGCATGCGTACCGGGTACCCGGGCGGACCCGCGTCCGGGCGGAGCCGCCCGGGGCCACGCCACGACGGGGAGAACCACCAGTGAGTACCACCCACGCCGCACCCGACCGCGAGAGCCTGCGCGACCTCGCCGTGAGAGTGGCGGCGGAGGCGGGCGACCTCGCCGCCGAGGGCCAGGCGGGCATCACCGTGCTCGACACCAAGTCCAGCCCCACCGACGTCGTCACCGAGATGGACCGCGCCACCGAGGACCTCATCCGGGCCCGCCTGCTCGCCGAGCGCCCGGGTGACGCCGTCCTGGGGGAGGAGGGCGGTGACGACGAGGGCACCAGCGGTGTCCGCTGGGTCGTCGACCCGATCGACGGCACCGTCAACTACCTCTACGGAAGCCCGGACTGGGGAGTGGCCATCGCGGCCGAGGTCGACGGCGTGGTGGTCGCCTCCGCGGTCAACGTCCCCGCGCGCGGGGAGATGTTCGAGGCGGTCCTGGGAGGCGGCTCCCGCCGCAACGGCGAGACCCTCCAGGCTCCTCCCGCGGTCCCCCTGAACCTCGCCCTGGTCGCCACCGGCTTCGGCTACTTCCCCGAGCGGCGGGTCCAGCAGGCGAGGGTCCTCCTGGAGGTCGTGCCGCACATCCGCGACATCCGGCGCGGGGGATCGGCGGCCGTGGACCTGACGGGTCTCGCCACCGGCCGCTACAACGCGTACTACGAGCGCGGACTCCACGCGTGGGACTGGTCCGCGCCGGGCCTGGTCGCCTCCGAGGCGGGTGTCCGCGTGGGCGGGCTCCGGGGCGGGCCCCCCAGCAACGACCTCGTCATCGCGGGTCGGCCGGAGCTCTACGACGCCCTCGACGCCCTCCTGGCGCCTCTGGGCGCCGACACCGACGGCTGACCCCGGATACACGGAAGGCGCGGTGGGAGCCCGATGCCCCACCGCGCCGCGGTGCCGTCAGCCGTCCCGGTCCGGAGGGATCCGGGCGGCTGTCGTCAGTCGACCTGCAGGCCCCGGGGCCTAGACGCCGGTGTCGAGACCGTTGCGAGCCGCGATGCGGCGCAGGTCCTCCAGTTCCGACGCATGCGTGTCGGCGAGGAAGTCGTCTCCGGCGGCCTGCGCCGCCCGGTACGAACTGTTGGTCTCGTTGATACGGACCGTGATCTCCGCGAGGAACTCGCCCATTGCACCTCTTCCAGGGGTAGGCACCGGGGCACGCCGGTGCGCCGGTGCGGATCCGTTCGCGGACGCCGGAGGCGTCCGCGGACCCAAGTGGTCACGACCCTGTGACACGCGTGCGCGCCGCGGTCCGACCCTCGGGTCGGTGGTCCGTGCGCGCATCCCTTACGTGTACCGCACTGTGACCCGGGTCAAACCACCGCCACCCGTACGTGATGTTTCCGTAATCCGCTCCGGTGTCCGGGTCGTGCTCCGCAGGGTGGGAACGACTCCGTGGAGGGGAGTCCGGGGCGAGGGCCCGGCGGTGCCCGTCCGGCCATGGTCAAGGCCGGGGCAAAGGTGTCCCACGACACATTTCCCTCCGGGGTCTTGCGCTTACTTGGTCCTTATTCTTCATGTGTCAGATTCAAGATGTGCGGGGTTGGGTCGCTGCCGACGGTTGGGGGATTCGTCGGCGGCGGCTCCCCGTGCGCGAGGGGGCTGTAAAGCTCCCGGCTCAGCGCCCGTGGTCACACGGGGGTGAGGTGGGCGGCCGGTTCGCGAAACCGCCGCGACGGGTTTACCGTCTCCTTACCCCGGCTGTGAAAGAACGGATGACGCGGCCGGGACCAAGAACGCCGCTGCCGGTGTGTTGGGGGATGCGCCGGCAGCGGCCCCTTTTTTTCCAGGTACCAACGCTTCAGAGGAACAACGTGCGCGTACTCGTGGTCGAAGACGAACGAGTCCTGGCCGACGCTGTGGCGGTCGGACTGCGCCGCGAGGCGATGGCCGTGGACGTGGTCTACGACGGTGACACCGCCCTGGAGCACACGGCCGTCAACGACTACGACGTCGTCGTGCTGGACCGGGACCTTCCGGGCACCCACGGCGACGACGTCGCCCGCACCCTCGTCAACGAGAGCTACAACGGCCGCATCCTGATGCTCACCGCCTCCGGCGGTGTCCAGGACAAGGTCGAGGGACTCACCATCGGAGCGGACGACTACCTGGCCAAGCCCTTCGCCTTCGCGGAGCTCATCGCCCGCGTACGCGCGCTCAGCCGCCGCTCCGCGCCGCCGCTCCCGCCCGTCCTGGAGCGCCACGACATCACCCTCGACCCGGCCAACCACCGCGTGTACCGCGGCGACCGGGAGATCCCCCTCACGCCCAAGGAGTTCGCCGTGCTCCAGGTGCTCATGCGCGCCCAGGGGACCGTGGTCAGCGCCGAGGGGCTGCTGGAGAAGGCCTGGGACGAGAACGCCGACCCCTTCACGAACGTCGTCCGCGTCACCGTCATGACGCTGCGCAAGAAGCTCGGCGACCCGCCCGTGATCCAGACCGTGCCCGGTGCGGGGTACCGGTTGTGAGACCGGGGGAGCGTCCCGAGCCCGGGCAGGTGGAACCCACCAGCCCGGGTGACACCGGGACGTGGCGCCGACTGCACTCCACCTCGCCCAAGGGCGAGGCCGTGGAGCGCTCCGCGGCCGCCGACCGGGTCCACCGCTTCACCGACAACATCAGCCTGCGCGCGCGGCTCACCCTCATCTACGGGATGCTGTTCTTCGCCGCGGGCTCCGTGCTGGTCCTGGTCAACTACCTGGTCGTGGCGGTCCTGCTCAACGCGCTCCTCGCGGAGGAGACCGCCTCCGAGCTGCTCGCCCACAGCTACCTCATCGAGGAGGTCCTCACCCACGTCACGCGGTTCTCGCTGCTGGCGCTGTTCCTGGTGGGGCTCCTGGCGGTGGCCCTGGGGTACGCGGTGGCGGGGCGGGCCCTGTCGCCGCTGCAGAAGATCACCCGCATCGCGCGCAGGCTCTCGGAGCGGTCCCTGCACGAGCGGATCGCCCTGTCTGGCCCCGACGACGAGATCCGCGAGCTGGCGGACACCTTCGACGGCATGCTGGAGCGCCTGGACCGGGCCTTCGACGGCCAGCGGCGCTTCGTCGCCAACGCCTCCCACGAGCTGCGTACACCCCTGGCGATCAACCGGACCCTCCTGGAGGTGGCGCTCAGCGCCCCGGACGTCTCCGCCGACCTCAAGAGCGTCGGCCAGACCCTCCTGGAGACCAACGCCCGCCACGAACGGCTCATCGACGGCCTGCTCTTCCTCGCCAAGAGCGACCGCGAACTGGACGTCCGGGCCAGGGTCGACCTCGGTGAGGTCGCCGGGACGGTGCTCAGCCAGCTCGGCGGCGACCTGTCCGGTTCCGGCCTGTCCCTGCGCCAGGACCTGCGTCCCGCGCCGGTGGTCGGCGACCCCGTGCTGCTGGAGCGGCTCGTCGGCAACCTGGTGGAGAACGCCCTCAAGTACAACGTCGAGGAAGGCGAGATCACCGTCCGCAGCGGCATGTACGAGGGGATGCCCGCCGTCCAGGTGGAGAACTCCGGCAAGGTCATCCCCGCCTACGAGATCGAGGGGCTGTTCGAGCCGTTCCGACGTGGCTCCAGCGACAGGGTCGGCTCCGGCCGCAGCGCCGGTCTGGGCCTGTCCATCGTCCGGTCTGTGGTGCGCGCCCACGAGGGCGTGGTCACCGCGTGGCCGCGTGCGGGCGGAGGGCTGGTCGTCACCGTGTGCCTGCCGGTCGTGCCCGGGGAATCGGGCGAGCGGCGCTGATCCGCGCCCGGAACCGCCCTCGAACCCCTGTGGCGCCGACTGTTCCGGCCCGCGCCGGGGTCCGGGCGCCGCCCCCCGGAGAATCCCGACGGGGCCGGGGGTCGGGGCCAAGCTGCGTTCGGGCGGACTTCGTGGTATCTATACGTGTCCGAAGACACGCCCACCCGTGTCACGAGCGTCGCGCTCGGGTGGGTATGCTTCCCCGGGCGTGGACACGGAGGGAATCCCTCCTGACGTGGGCATGTCTTGGCTTTCGCCCGCCCCTGGGGGAGTGCTTCGCGCTTTGTCCGGAATGGGCGGAAGCGAGTTTTCCAGGTCTACGAGGCGCTCGACGTTGGGTAGTACACAGGGGGCCGACCCTTGGCGCAGCCGTCACATGTGGCCGCCATCGGTCACGATCCCGTGAAATCACTGCTCACCTGTGGACAGTGGCCCGGGAGGGGACACGGTTCACCGACATCGGGAAAACTCATCGGCAGATCCGGGCACAACGAAGGTCTCTCAAGCGTTACACCCGCGCGACGAGGCACTGAACGAGGGGGATGGAGTTAGCAGAGATGGCCACCGACTACGACAGCCCGCGCAAGACTGACGAGGACATCAACGAGGACAGCCTCCAGGAGCTGCAGGCGCGGCGCGTGGACAAGGGCACCGGCACGATCGACGTCGACCCCGACGAGGTCGCGGAGGGCATGGAACTGCCCGGTGCCGACCTGTCGGGCGAGGAGCTCGCGGTGCGCGTGCTCCCGCGTCAGGCCGACGAGTTCACCTGCTCGCGTTGCTTCCTTGTGCACCACCGCAGCCAGCTCGCCGAGCAGCGCGCCGGTCAGTTGGTCTGCAAGGAGTGCACCTGAGTCGACGGGGCGGCCGCTGAACCGTCCCGTCCGAGGGGACTCCCGGTCCGTGACGAGCGGACCCCGCCGCGACTCGACGCGTCCCTCACCGGGGGCGCGTCGCGCGTACCGCCCGGACGCTCCCCGCCCGTCCGGACGCGCGGCCACCGGGAGAACGACGGCGGACGGCCGACCACACACATGGGTGGTGCGGTCGGCCGCCCGCCGCCGTCACGGGGCGCCGGGCGCCCTGGGCCTCAGGGCTCCAACTCCTTGGGGCCGGCGCCGACCAGCTTCGCCCGGGCGGCCCGCACGGCCAGCACCCGGGCCACCTCCACGCCCACGCCGGCCATCACGGCCCAGCTGAGGGCGCGGCCGAGGCTCACGTCGGGGGACTCCAGGTCCGTGGGCGGTTCCTCGCCGGTCACGCGGGTCCAGGCGAAGTTCAGGGCCTTGCGCATCACGAACTCCGCCGCGATCCCGGCCGCGAACCCGACGAGCGCGGGACCGACGTCACCGCCGTCCTTCTTAGACATGTGAATCGTCCACCGTTTCCGTTGGGTGTACGAGGGGGTGCGACGGGCGCACGTCCCTCATGTGCGTACGGGGTGATCCTTTCATGCGGACCCCCTGAGGACAGGATACCCCCGGGGGGTGTTTTTCTCCCGTTGTGACGTCCGGAAACCCGGAGCGATCACGGCCACGGGAGCACTACCATTGCCCCATGACCAACCGCTCTCATTCCTTCCGCATGCCCGACAAGCCTTCGCTGGACGGTATCGAGGCGAAGTGGGTCGACGTATGGGATGAGTCCGGCGTCTACCACTTCGACCGCACCCGCAGCCGCGAGGACGTCTTCTCCATCGACACCCCGCCGCCCACGGTCTCGGGGTCGCTGCACATCGGCCACGTGTTCTCCTACACGCACACCGACACCGTCGCGCGCTTCCAGCGCATGAACGGCAAGGCCGTCTTCTACCCGATGGGCTGGGACGACAACGGCCTGCCCACCGAGCGCCGCGTCCAGAACTACTACGGTGTCCGCTGCGACCCGTCGATCCCCTACGACCCGGAGTTCGTGCCGCCGGCCAAGCCCGACCCCAAGCGGCAGGTCCCCGTCTCCCGGCGCAACTTCATCGAGCTGTGCGACACGCTCACCGCCGAGGACGAGAAGGTCTTCGAGTCCATCTGGCGCACGCTCGGACTGAGCGTCGACTGGCGGCACACCTACGCCACCATCGACGACAACTCGCGCGGCACCGCCCAGCGCGCCTTCCTGCGCAACCTGGCCCGCGGCGAGGCCTACATGTCCGAGGCGCCCACCCTGTGGGACGTCACCTTCCGGACGGCCGTCGCCCAGGCCGAACTGGAGGACCGCGAGCGCCCCAGCGCCTACCACAAGGTCGCGTTCCACAAGCCCGACGGCACCCCGGTCCACATCGAGACCACCCGCCCCGAGCTCCTGGCCGCCTGTGTCGCCCTGGTGGCCCACCCCGACGACGAGCGCTACCAGGACCTGTTCGGCACCACCGTGCGCACCCCGGTCTTCGGCGTCGAGGTCCCGGTCCGCGCCCACCGCCTCGCCGACCCCGAGAAGGGGTCCGGCATCGCGATGATCTGCACCTTCGGTGACACCACCGACGTCACCTGGTGGCGTGAGCTCCAGCTGGAGACCCGGCCCATCATCGGCTGGGACGGCCGCATCATCGCCGACCCGCCCCGCGGCCTGGAGTCCGGCGCCGCCCGCGAGGCCTACGACTCGCTCGTCGGCGCCACCGTCCACACGGCGCGCGAGCGCACCGTCGAGCTGCTCCGCGCGAGCGGCGACCTGGTCGGCGACCCCAAGGCCATCACCCACCCGGTGAAGTTCTACGAGAAGGGCGACAAGCCCCTCGAGATCGTCACCACCCGCCAGTGGTACATCCGCAACGGCGGCCGGGACGAGGACCTCCGCGAGCAGCTGATCGCACGCGGTCGCGAACTCTCCTGGCACCCCGAGCACATGCGGGCCCGCTACGAGAACTGGGTCGGCGGCCTCAACGGCGACTGGCTGGTCAGCCGCCAGCGCTTCTTCGGCGTGCCCTTCCCCGTCTGGTATCCGCTGGACGCCGACGGCAACCCGCGCTACGACGAGCCGATCCTCCCCTCGGAGGACCAGCTGCCGGTCGACCCCAGCTCCGAGGCCCCCGCGGGCTACACGGAGGACCAGCGCGGCCGTGCCGACGGTTTCATGGGCGACCCCGACGTCATGGACACCTGGGCCACCTCGTCCCTGTCCCCGCAGATCGCCTCCGGGTGGGAACGCGACCAGGACCTGTTCGAGCGCGTCTTCCCGATGGACTACCGCCCGCAGGGCCAGGACATCATCCGCACCTGGCTGTTCGCCACCGTCGTCCGCGCCAACTTCGAGAACGGCACCCTGCCCTGGAACACGGCCGGCATCTCCGGCTGGATCCTGGACCCGGACCGCAAGAAGATGTCCAAGTCCAAGGGCAACGTCGTCACGCCGCTGGCGCTGCTGGAGAAGTACAGCTCGGACGCGGTCCGGTACTGGGCGGCGAGCGGTCGCCTGGGCACCGACACCGCCCTGGACGAGGGCCAGATGAAGGTCGGCCGGCGGCTGTCCATCAAGATCCTCAACGCCAGCAAGTTCGTCATGTCCGTCGCCGGTGACGGCGCCACGGCCGACCCGGCCCAGGTGACCGAGCCGCTCGACCGGGCGATGCTGGCCGCGCTCGCCGAGGTCGTGGAGGACGCCACCGCCGCGTTCGCCGCCTACGACCACACCCGGGCCCTGGAGCGCACTGAGCGCTTCTTCTGGGACTTCTGCGACGACTACCTGGAACTCGTCAAGACCCGCGCCTACGACACCGGATCCGCCGAGGGCGCCTCCGCGCGCGCCGCGCTCCTCGTCGCGCTGGGAGCCCTGCACAAGCTGTTCGCGCCCTTCGTCCCCTTCGTCGCCGAAGAGGTCTGGAGCTGGTGGCAGGAGGGCTCGGTGCACGCCCAGGCCTGGCCGGACGCCGCCGCCTACCGGGCCGCGGCCGCCGACGGCGACCCGGTGGTCCTCGCCGCCACCGCCGAGGTCCTGCGCGCCATCCGCAAGGCCAAGTCCGAGGCCAAGCTGTCCATGCGCGCCGAGGTCGAGCACGTCCGGGTGTCCGGCAAGCGGGTCGAGTCCGCCCGTGCCGCCACCGGTGACATCGCCGCGGCGGGCCGTGCCGCGGGGATCGACTTCCAGGCCACCGACGACACCGACCTCACCGTCGAGGTGACCCTGTCGGAGGCTTCCGAGGGGTAGTGGCGGAGCCGCGGCCGAGCGTCGCGGAACCCGGGCGCGACGCAGCCCGGGCACAGGGGCGGGGCCGGAGTCGATCCGGCCCCGCCCCGTCGTCGCGGCACCCCGGCGCGTCGTGCGCGAACCGGCGGCGCCGAACACCGGGGCAACGCCCGGAGGGCGATAGGCTCGATCGATGTGAGTACCACTGCCCCGGAAGGCGGCCGGATCCCGATCACGGTCCACCGCCTGGACCCCGGCCTCCCCCTGCCCGCGTACGCGCGTCCCGGTGACGGAGGGGCCGACCTGTACACCGCGGTCGACGTCGTCCTCGCCCCCGGCGAGCGCGCGACGGTCCCCACGGGTCTGGCGATCGCCCTCCCCGACGGGTACGCGGCCTTCGTGCACCCGCGCTCCGGCCTCGCGGCGCGCAGCGGCGTCACCATGGTCAACGCGCCGGGCACGATCGACGCCGGGTACCGCGGTGAGATCAAGGTGATCCTGCTCAACACGGACAGGGACACCCCGGTGAAACTGACCCGGGGCGACCGGATCGCACAGCTGGTCGTCCAGCGGGTGGAGCATGCCGTGTTCGTCGAGGCCGACTCCCTTCCGGAGTCCGCCCGGGGGACGGACGGTTTCGGTTCGACCGGGGGCCACGCCGCACAGCGGTGACGGCGCCCACCAACCCCGGTGCGATCCCGGGACCAACGGAATCGGAGAGGTGAAGGCGTGTTTGGACGCCGCCGCAAGAAGCGGGACAACGAGACCGACAGAAGGGGAACGGAGGCCGGTCCCACCAGGGGCGGGGCCGCCGGAGACGTCTCCTTCGGCAACGAGGTCGAGCCGGAGGGCCCACGGGACCAGCCGGCCAAGGACGCGGACCGCTACCGTGCCACCGGCCCGTGGGACTCCACCGAGAACGCCCCCGAGGCCGGCCGTATGGACCTGGGCAGCATCCGGCTGCCCATGGAACAGGGCACCGAGATCCAGGTGAACGTCGCCCAGGATGGCAAGGGCAAGCAGAAGATCATCGGTGTGACCCTGGTGCGCGGCAAGAGCGCGCTCCAGGTGCAGCCCTTCGCCGCCCCCAAGTCCTCCGGACTGTGGGACGAGATGCGCGAGGAGCTGCGCGAGCAGGTCGTCAAGCAGGGCGGCAAGGTCGAGGACCACGACGGCACCTTCGGCCCCGAGCTCAAGGCCCTCGTCCCCGTCAAGGGGCGCACGACCGAGGACGGCAAGCAGCTCGCCCAGCGGGTGCGCTTCATCGGCGTGGACGGTCCGCGCTGGGTGCTGCGCGGTGTGATCCGCGGAGACGGCGCCTCCAAGCCCGAGGTGATGGCCGAGATCGAACAGCTCTTCGCCAACATCGTCGTGGTGCGCGGAGACCAGCCGGTTCCGCCGAACGAACTGCTCCAGATCACCGTGCCCAAGGAGATCCAGGACCAGATGGCCCGGGCCGCCAAGACGCGCGCCGCCCAGCAGGCCGCCCAGCACGGCAACGCCGGGCGCTCGCCCAACGGCGCCGCGCCGGACACGGCCGGGCCCGCCGTCCCCGGCGACGCCCCGAAGGGCTCCGGGGAGTCCTGACCCCGACCCCGCGGAGAGGTGCCGGGGACGCCCCGTAGTCTTTGCCCCATGACAGAGACGACGGAGAAGAGCGTTCCCCGGCCGCTCCCGGAGGACTGGGACCGGGTCCTCGCGGTGGTCGCGCACCCCGACGACCTGGAGTTCGGCAGTTCGTCGGCGCTCGCCCGTTGGACCGGGCAGGGCAAGGACGTCGTCGAGCTTCTGGTCACGAAGGGTGAGGCTGGTATCGACGGCCTCGCCCCCGAGGAGTGCGCGCCGCTGCGCATGGCCGAGCAGCACGCCTCCGCCGCCGCGGTGGGGGCGTCCACGGTCGAGTTCCTCGACTTCCCCGACGGCACCCTGGAGTACGGGCTGCCCCTGAGGAGGGCCGTCGCCGCGGCGGTCAGGCGGTACCGGCCCGAGGCGATCGTCTCCATCAACTTCCGCGACCACTTCGCGGGCGGCGGCGGCTTCAACCACGCCGACCACCGGGTCCTCGGCCCCGCACTGCTGGACGCGGTCCGCGACGCCGCCAACCGGTGGGTGTTCCCCGAGCTGAAGGAGGAGGGCCTCGACCCCTGGTCGGGGGTCCGCTTCGTGGCCTTCGGCGCCTCGCCGCGCGCCACCCACTACGTGGAGCTGAGCGAGGCCGACCTGGCCGCAGGGGTCGCCTCACTGGACGCGCACGCCGTCTACCTGTCCAACCTGGACGGGTTCGACCAGAAGTCGTTCCTGCCCGAGGCAGCGGCCCGGGCGGGCGCGTGGGCCGGGGTGCCGCTCGCCACCGCCTTCGAGGTCTTCGAGGTCTAGGGAGCGCCTTCCGGAAGGCTCCCGAGGTGGTGGGGGCCTTCCGGGCGGTCTCCCGCAGGACACCGTGCGACGCACGGCCGGGCGGTGCCGCACGAGCGCGGAGCCGCCGCGGGAGGAGGTCCGGCGGACGCGGTCCCGGATGCGGCCGCCACGCCCCGGGCGCTACGGTCCGGCCTCCGGCGGGCGGACACCCCCGGTGCTCCGCACACGCCCTCCGCGACCCCGTCGGTCCCCGGACGGGCAGCGGGGTTCCGACCGGCGCCGGTTCCGGTACCGGGTTTCCCGGCCGTGCCGCCGAACGGCGGGTTCCCGGCGCGGCTCGCGGTGAGCCGACGCCACCAGCACAACGACAGCGCGTGTCGCAGGACACGCACGCCCGGTCCCCCGGGCGCGAGCCCGAGGAGGGGCACGACGTGACCAAGGAAGTACAGCACCCGCCCCGGCGGCGCCGCTGGTGGGTGGTGGCCGCAGGGCTCCTGGTCGTGCTGCTCGCGGCCTGCGCGGCCTTCCTCGGATGGGCGCTCTCCCCGTACCCGGCCGAACCCGCGCCCCTGGCCGCCGCGGAGGAGAACCCGGACGTACGGGTACGCGACGCCGGGGACGCGGTGGTCCTCGAACCTGCCCGGGACGCCACGGACACCGGTGTCGTGTTCTACCCCGGCGCCAGGGTGGAACCGGAGGCCTACGTCGCCTCGTGGGCTCCGGTGGTCGCCGACACCGGGGTCACCGTCGTCATCCCCCGGCTGCGCCTGAACCTGGCCGTGTTCGACGCGAACCGGGCCGACTCCGCCGTGGACGCGGCCCCGGACGTGGAGACCTGGTACGTGGGCGGGCACTCCCTGGGCGGGGCGATGGCGGCGACCTACACGGGCGGCGACCCCGCGCCCGAGGTGGCAGGACTGATCCTGTGGGCGTCCTACGCCACCGAGTCGGCCGGTCTGGACACCCGGGACGACCTCCGTGTCCTGGCGGTCGCGGGCGGCAGGGACGGGCTCACCACCCCCGCGGAGTTCGAGGAGAACGGCCGGCACCTGCCCGAGTCCGCCGAGTCGGTGGAGGTGGAGGGGATGAACCACGCCCAGTTCGGCGCCTACGGCCCCCAGAGCGGGGACGGCGAGGCCGTGCTGTCGGACGAGGCGGCGCGCGCGGAGCTGGCCGAGGTCACCGGCGCGTTCCTGGCCGCCGGCACGGATCCGCGGTAGCCGCGACCGGGGCCGCCCGGCCCCGGAGCCCGTCCCCGCTCCCGGGGGTCGCCCGGTGCGGGCACTCCGCGCCTTCCCGGCCCGCCCGTGTCACCGCGCTCCCACGGCCGTCCGGTGGCGCAGCCCCCTGGGCCCGACGCAGGTCCGCCCGTGGCCCGCCCGACCGGCCGCGCCACCCCGCGGGCGCCCGCGGCGGTCCACCGCGGGCGGCCGACCGGGCTGCGCCGGGGGAGCGGGCGTCAGGAGGCGGGGCCGGGGTCGACCGGGTCCGCGATCCGCCCGAGGAACAGGATCGACTCGCCGCGGCGCAGCACGAACACGAACGGCCGGTCCACGGTGAACCTGATCGGTCGGAGGGGGACGGACGCCGCACGCAGCATCATCACGGCCGTGGCGGCGGCGCCCTCCGCGCCCTTCTCGTCCACCTTCAGCACCGACTGGTGCAGGATCTCGTCCACCCGGAGGGGTTCCTCGCTGATCCCGTCGAATCGGGCCTCGTCCGTGACCATGTGGCGCACGCCCACGGAGCCCAGGGGCTCCAGCAGGGAGGTGTCGGTCTCCACGGCGAACCGGGGCAGGGCCAGCTCGACCTGTTGGGACGAACGGCCCCGGTAGAGGTCGGCCAGAGCGGACGCCGACAGCGGGGGAGGGGTGTCCGCGGCCTCGTCGGGGAGCAGCACGTCCAGGGTGAGGCCGTGGTCGCCCTCCAGACCGACCATGCTCCACCCCTGCGCCCGCGCGTGGGGCAGACGGGCCGACCGGTGCATGGTGGGGACGTCGCGCTTTCCGCCCGGGGCGTGGAACGGCCGGTCCCGGGTCAGGCCGGCCTCGAACGGGTCGGACCAGACCACCTTGACCCACAGGGCGTTGACCAGGAGCAGGCGCACGTCCGCGCTGATGCTGCCCGCGGGCAGCAGCTCGTCGATCAGGCCGTGCGTCACGTCGGCGACCTTGCCGTTGACCCTGGTGCGTACGCCCTCGGCGTCGTTCTCGAAGTCGGCGCCCTCCACCTCCGCACTGGGGCGTTCGCCCACCCGCGCCCGGAACTCCGCCCGGACGGGGAGGTCGGCGGGCACGTACAGGCCGTTCAGCGTGGCCAGGTCCGGGCCGCCGTCCGCGGCCACCGCGGCGTCCAGGGCGTCCAACAGCCCCTTGGCGTCGGTGCCGAGGAGGGACTCCAGCTCGGCCAGGGTGCGGCCCGCGGCCCCGGTGGCGAGCAGCGCCAGCACCGTCCCCACCGAGTGCGGTGACCACACGTGCGAGGCGCCGGGCCGGACCAGCACGCGGTCGAGGGCGGCGGCGAACTCCAGGTGGTCCGTCCGAGGGGGCGTGCTCTGCTGCATGGTGTTCCTCGCGTAGGCGCTCCGGGTGCTCTGGCCGCCAGCGTACGTAGTCGCGCCGACACCCGCCAGCGCCCGCGGGTCCGCCCGGACCGGCCGGCGCGCGGGGAGACCGCGGAGTCCGCCGTCCGCGAAGGGCCCGCGGTGAGAAGTCGCACGTGACAAGCCCGCGCCAAGCATGACAAAGGCGGACGGGGCGTGGAGGGCAGGCGGGGCGTCCGGCCCCGGAGGCCGTGACGCGTCCAATAGTGTGGGAGACCATGGCCGGCGGAGCCGCGCGGGAGAGGCCCCGCGGAGCGAAGGCCACCGAGGACAGACCGGACCGGGAGCAGGATGACTGAGCAGCAGCGGGCAGCCGGGGAGGCCGCCCCGGCGGCCGGGGCGGACGACACGACGGAGGCGCCCGCACGGGACGGCTCCGCCTCGGGCGCGTCGGTGCCCGAGGCGGCCGGTGAACCCGCGGCGCCGGAGGCCCCGGCCGTCACCGAGGACACGGTCGAGGCGCTCGTCCGCTCCCAGCTGTCCAAGGCACTGGGCGGGAAGCGCGGCATGGTCGAGGCGGCGATGCCCACGCTGACCTTCACGCTCTCCTACGTCATCGCCTCCGACCTGAGGCTGTCGATCACCCTCGGTGTGGTCGCCGCGCTGATCCTGGGCGTGGTCCGGCTCGTCCAGCGCTCGTCGGTGCAGTTCGTGGTCACCAGCCTGTTCGGCATCGGCATCGCCGCGGTGTTCGCGATGCGCAGCGGCAACGCCGCCGACGCCTTCCTGCCCGGGATCATCTACAACGCGGTCTACTCCGTGGTGCTGAGCCTGTCGGTCCTGGTCCGCTGGCCCGCGATCGGCCTGATGATCGGGCCGTTCATCGGGAACAAGGAGGACTTCACCTCCTGGCGTGCCAACCCCGCGGTCGTCAAGCTGGCCTCACGCCTCACCTGGCTGCTGGTGCTGCCCTGCGTGGTCCGCGTGCTCGTGCAGTACCCGCTGTGGATGGCCGACACCTACGGGTGGGCCGACACGTTCGGCCTCCTCGGGCTCTCCAAGATCGCCATGGGCTGGCCGCTCCAGGTGGCCGCGTTCGCGGGCATGGTGTGGGTCCTGGCGCGCGGCCGGACGCCGCTGGAGGACTCGGAGGCGGGCGCGGCCGAGGGCGGCGTGCGCGAGGCCGGCGCGTAGTCACGGCGGTCCCGGCGGCCCGCGGCCCGCACCTGTGGTGTGCGCGGCGCGGGCCACCGACGGTTCCCAGTGGTCTCCCCGAAGGGCCGCTCCCCCGGGGTCAGGCGTTCCCGGGGTCGTCCACCGGACCCAGCAGGGTCTCCAGGGGGCCCAGCGCCTCGGGGTCGGCCAGGAACACCACCGTGTTGCCCACCGACAGGGTCCGGCCCGGGTCCGGAGGGCGCACCCCGCCGGGGCCGAGGACCGCCACCAGCGCGACGCCCTCCGGCAGCGCCCCGGTCAGCTCCGCCTCCGAGGCGCCCGCGAAGGGGCTGGCGGCGTGCAGCACCGACTCGGCGATCTCCGCGCCGGGCAGCGGCGGCAGCGTCCCCTCCTCGTCCGGGTCGTCGGGGACTCCCTCGACCAGATCGGCGATCAGCCTCGGCGGTGACACCGCGAGGTCCACGCCCCACGTCTCGTTGAACAGCCACTCGTTCTCGGGGTCGTTGATACGGGCGATCACCCGGTCCACGTCGAACTCGGTCTTGGCCAGCAGGGACACCACCAGGTTGACCTTGTCGTCGCTGCTGGCCGCGACGACCACGTCGAAGTCGCCCAGACGGGCGTCCTCCAGGGTCGCGAGCTCGCACGCGTCGGCGAGCAGCCACTCCACCTGGGGCAGGTCGTCCAGCCCGATGGCCCGGGTGTCCCGGTCGATCAGCAGCACGTCGTGGCCGCTGCCCGCCAGCTCCTTGGCGATGGAGCGGCCCACGCTCCCGGCGCCCGCGATGGCGATCCGCATCTCAGCCACGCCCCGTCTCGTCGTCCGGCGCTTCCGGTGGGCCGGCCTGCCGTTCGGGCAGGGCGACCGGGTCGCGGCCGTACCCGACCACGTGCAGGACGTCGCCCTCCTCCAGGCGGTCGCCGGTCGCGGCGAGCACGATCCTGCCCCGGCGGGCCAGGTACACGACCCGCGCCGAGGCGGCCTCCTCCAGCTCGCCGACCCTGCCGCCCGACCACCCCGGCGGAAGGGGCACCTCGTTCATGGCCAGCGTCCCGGACGCGTCCTGCCACTCGGGGCCCGCGGCGAGCTGGTCGTCGCCCGGCACCATCCGGCGCAGGAAGGCGTCCGCCGTCCACCGCACCGTGGCGACGGTGGGGATGCCCAGCCGCTGGTAGACCTCCGCGCGGCGCGGGTCGTAGATCCGCGCCACCACGTTCTCGACCCCGAACGCCTCGCGGGCCACCCGGGCCGCGATGATGTTCGAGTTGTCGCCGTTGCTGACTGCGGCGAACGCCCCCGCGCGGTCGATCCCGGCGGACTGCAGGACCTCCCGGTCGTGCCCCACGCCGCGTACCGCGTACTTGGAGACGGAGCCGCGCAGCCGCCGGAACGCCTCGGGGTCCTGGTCGATCACCGCAACGGTGTGCCCCAGGTCCACCAGTGTGTGCGCCAGCGTGGATCCCACGCGGCCGCACCCCATGATCACGATGTGCACCTCGCCCGCACTCCCGTCGAGACAGCCGCACGCTGTGGTCCCGCGTGCCCTCACAGTCACACCTTGGCACACATCGGTCCGACGCGTGCGAGGGCCCCGGCCCCCGCGCACGCGCCTGAACAGCGCGGGCGGTACCCGGAGACGGGTAGATTGGGGACGCTTGGTGGCTGTGCGTGCAGGGTCACCCGGAACGTGACCCGACCCGACCACCCAAGGACGTAGCGATGACCCGCGTGGGCAATGAGTTCGAGCTGACAGTAGACGACGTGGCGCACGGGGGCTGGTGTGTGGGCCGCCACAACGACCAGGTCGTCTTCGTCCGGCACGCCCTTCCCGGGGAGCACGTCCGCGTCCGCGTCACCGAGGAGACCACGCGGTTCCTGCGCGGCGAGGCGGTCGAGGTGCTCAGCGCCTCCCCCGACCGGGTCGAGGCCCCCTGTGTGTTCTCCGGCCCCGGCAAGTGCGGCGGTTGCGACTGGCAGCACGCCTCCCTGGAGGCGCAGCGCCGGCTCAAGGGCACGGTCGTCGCCGAGCAGCTGCGCCACATCGCCGGCATCGAGCGGGACGTCGTCGTCGAGGAGCTTCCGGGCACCCCCGACGGCCTGGGCTGGCGTACGAGGGTCCGCTTCTCCGTGGACACCGACGGACACGCCGGACTGCGCCGCCACCGCTCCCACGACATCGAGCCGATCGACCGCTGCCTCATCGCCCACCCGGGCGTGGCCGAACTGGGCGTCACCGACGTGACGTGGGAGGACACCAAGGACGTCGAGGCCGTGGCCTCGTCCAGCTGTGCCGACCGCGCCGTCGTCGTCACGCCCACCAAGGCCAGGCTGAGCACGATGCCCGACCTCAAGGCGTCCAGCGCGGTGCTCCGCCGCTTCAAGGGCGGGCGCGTCCAGCAGGTGCGCGGACGCCGAGGCGTGCGCGAGACCGTCAACGGCCGCGAGTTCCGCGTCAGCGCGGGCGGCTTCTGGCAGGTCCACCCGGCGGCGGGCGAGACCCTCACCGACGCCGTCCTGGCCGCCCTGGAGCCCAAGCCCGGTGAGACCGCCATGGACCTGTACTGCGGCGCGGGGCTCTTCACCGGAGCCCTGGGCGACGCGGTAGGTCCGGAGGGCCGCGTCCTGGGCGTGGAGAGCGGCGCCGAGGCCGTGCGCGACGCCCGCTACAACCTCAAGGACCTGGAGCAGGTCCGCGTCGAGCAGAACGACGTGGCCGCGCAGCTGCGCGAGTGGGCGGACGTCCGGGCCGACGTGGTGGCCCTGGACCCGCCCCGGGCGGGTGCGGGGACCAAGGTGGTCCGGTCCATCGCCGGGACGCGGCCCCGCAAGGTCGCCTACGTCTCCTGCGACCCCTCCACGCTCGCCCGCGACCTCGCCGAGTTCGTGCGGTCCGGGTACAAGCTGGTGGACCTCCGGGCGTTCGACGCCTTCCCGATGACCCACCACGTGGAGTGCCTGGCGGTGCTGGAGCCCGTCAACCCGGCGCGCCGCCACCGCGAGGAGCAGTAGGCCCCGCGGCCCGCGCCAGCCGGGTTCCCGCTCGGGGGCCCTGCGCCCGTGAAGCACGACCCGGCCGGACGCCGCCCGCCGACACGGAAGCCCTCGGAGACACTCCGGGGGCTTCCGCGCGTCCGTCGTACAGTGAGGGCGGTAACGCGGTCGGAACGAAGGGATGGCACGGGCCATGGCACACGACACGAGGGTCCCCGGGCCCGACCACCCGATCACCGTCGAGCCCACCGCGTCGCGGGTCGTGGTGCGCGTCGGCGGGCTGGTCGTCGCCGACACCACCGCGGCGCTGACCCTGCGCGAGGCGGACTACGGCCCCGTCCAGTACGTTCCGCTCGCCGACATCGAGCCCTCGCTCCTGCGGCGCACGCAGACCTCCACCTACTGCCCCTTCAAGGGGACCGCCGCCTACTACACGATCGCCGTGCCGGGCGGTGACGAGCTCACCGACGCCGTGTGGACGTACGAGGAGCCGTACCCGGCGGTCGCGGAGATCGGCTCGCACGCCGCCTTCTACCCCGGCCGTGTCGAGATCCTGGTCGACGGCCGGGCCTGAGGACCGCGTGCCGGGGGCCCGGAGCGCACCGCTCCGGCCCCCCGGCACCCTTTCGGGTCGGGGCGCCGGGACGGTTCCGTCCCTGATGGTCGTCCCGGGCCCGTCGAACAGCGGGTGCCGTCCCTGGGCGCCCCTCAGCCGCGGCGGCGGCCGGGCGCGCGCAGGACGGCCAGTCCCAGGGCGAGAACGGCCAGCCCGGTCCAGGAGACCGCCGACAGCCGCTCACCGACCACCAGCACCCCCAGAAGGGCGGCCACGGCCGGCTCGGCCAGGGTCAGCGTGGTGGCCACCGACGCGGTCGTGTGCCGCAGCCCGTGACCGAACAGGCGGTAGGCGAGGAACACGGTGAACACCGCCAGGTGGAGGGCGACCAGCGCGCCGTTCACCGTGGCCAGCCACGCCGTTCCGGTCGCCAGCACCACGGGCAGGACGGCGATTCCGCCGCCGGCGAACAGAGTGCCCATCACGGCGGGGGAGGAGTGGCCCCTGCGGATCAGGCGTTCGGCGACGAGCGCGTAGGCGGAGTACGAGAACCCGGCGGCCAGCGCCAGCAGCACCCCCGACGGGCGCACCGCCGACCCGCCCCCGCCGAGCTCCGAGCCCAGCACGAGGACCGCGCACCCCAGGACGGCGGCGGCCGTCGCGACCGTCCACCGGGCCGTGGGCCGGCTCCGGCCGGTCAGCCAGGCCAGCAGCCCCGAGAAGACCGGTGCGCTGCCGAGGGTGATCACCGTGGCGACGGCGACCCCCGCGTTCGCCACGGCCGGGTAGAAGGACAGCGGGTACCCGGCGACGGCGACGGCGCCCAGCGCGAGGGTCCAGCGGGTGGACCGGTCGCTGCGCGTCAGGAGGGCGACGGAGCCCCGGCCGGTGAGGAACAGCAGGAGCCCGCCCAGGACCAGGCCCGCCGCGCCGACGGCGGCGGCGGGGGCGCTCGCCGGGGCGAAGGAGCCGGCGGTCCCGGTGGTGCCCCACAGGACCGCCGCGGCGAGGATCGGCAGGGGCCCCTGGGTCAGGGGGGTGCGGGCGGCGGGGGCGGAGCCGCGGGTCGGGGACCCGGACAGGGGGAGGGAGCGTTCTGGCACGGTGGATCCTTCGTCGTCGTGTGTTTCGGCGGTGGCGAAACGGGCGCACGACGGTCGGCGCCCCGGGTGCGTTCACCGGGGGTCGCCGTTCGGGCTCTCCGACGGGGTCAGGAAGAGGGGTGTGTGCGCCCGGTCAGGCGCACAGCGGCGGAAGCACGACGTGCCAGTAGGGGTTCTTCACGGTGCCATGCTAGGACGTCGCCCGCCCCGGACCACGGGCGGGGTGTCCCTGCCGTGGTCCGGGAGCCGTCCTAGACCTCGCCCGAGCCGTCGTCACCCGTGTCGCCGGGGCCGTCACCGTGCTTGCCGCGACGGGCGAGGTACAGGGCGGCGCCGCCCCCGCCCAGGGCGAGGATCCCGGCGGTGACCAGGCCGGTCAGGGCTCCGCCCGTGAGGGGCAGCCCCGCGGGGCCGCTGTCGCCGGCGTCGCCGCCCTCCGGGCTCTCGGCCGCCGCCGGCTCGTCGGCGCCGGTGGTCCGGCCCCCGTCGTCGGGGGCGTCCTCGGCTCGGACGTCCGTGTCCTCGGTGCTCTCCGTGCCGTCCGCGCCTCCCTCGGCGCGCTCGCCGCCGCCGGAGTCGTCACGGCGTTCGTCCGGACGGGACCCGGAACCGTCCTCCCGGCCGGCGGAGTCGTCGCCGTCGTCACCGGCTCCCTCCCCTTCCCCGGTCGCGGTGGACTCCCCGCCTGCGTCGGAGCAGTCCACGGCGAGGGCGCCGAGCGTCAGTTCGAACAGGGCGGCGCCGTTCTCGGTCGCCCTGACGACGGTGGACACCTCTCCCCGGCCCTCGGAGGAGTCGTCGGGCTCGTGGGTCAGGACGGTGACGTCGGCGGTCGTGTCGCGGCCGGGGAGGTCGACGGTGGCGTTCACCTCGGGGGCGTCGGCCGTGACCGGTGTGCCGAAGACGCTGATGACGCGGTCGTCCCCGGTGGAGCTCCCGATCCGGTTCTCCCAGGTGAGGTCGCCGGAGAAGTCGCACCTGAGGGAGTTGTCCAGGGTGGAGAACCGGACGGCGGGCTCGTCGTAGCCGGGCAGGTCCAGTGTGAAACCGCCGCTGACGGCCGCGGTCGCCTCGGCGCGCCCGCCCCCGTCCGCCGTCGTGTTGACGCGCGACTCGACCGGCCCGTCGAGCCCCAGGAGCGCGCTGACTCCGCGGGTGTCCGCCGAGAAGTCGGCGGAGGGGTAGTCGTCGCCCACGTCCGACCCCACGTAGATCCTGCCCCAGGACCCCTCCGTGACGGTGTCGCCCCCGTCGTGGGTCAGGCTGACGAGGGTGCTGCCCGCAGCGGCGGGGAACGCCTCGTCGGCGTGGGCGGGGACGGTCGAGCCGAGGGCCAGAAGGGCCGCTCCGGCGACGGCCGCGGGGCGTGCGAGACGCGTGAGAGAACGGGGAACAGACAAGGGACGCACCTTGCTCGTGGGAGAGAACAACCCCAAAGGGAAAGAGTCCACGAAAGCTGACAAACATCAACAATTCGGACATTCGCGAGTGTAGTCGGCCCCCGCAACCACGCGAAGCGCATCACGGATTTTGTGGTGCGGTTAATAATCCCTGGTCAGATTGGGTGTGGCGCGGTAGGCGGTGACCGAGGCGCACCGGTCACGCACATGTCGTTCCGTCGGTCGTGAAGGCGTAGTAGCCACGTTCCAGTTCGGGGAACATCCGGTCCCAGTCCGCGGTCGTCGGGATCCTGTGCGCGGATCCGCGCAGCGGGATGTCCAGGAGTTCCGCCAGGTCCTCCGTGCGCCCCCGGGGGGAGGACAGCGGTTCCCAGTGGTCCTGGAGGACCGCGAACACCCGCTCCTCGGGCAGTGCCAGGAGCGCGAAGAGCACCTCCAGGTCCTGCTGCGAGGGGGCGTACTCGCCGATGAGCGTCCCGCTCCAGGTCAGCCGGTCGACTCTCTCCGCCTCCGCGTCGAGCCCGGCCATCCACGCGGCCAGCAGAAGCCTCGACTGCCCGTCGGCCCGGCACATCCTCTCCCAGAGGGGATCCAGGCCGAAGAGGGCGAGGGAGGCCTGGGACAGCATCTCCAGGCGCCACCACGGCTCGTCGGTGAAGCGGAAGTCGTAGACCACGACCCTCGACGCCGGAAGCCCGGACGGGTCGCGGTCGAACCGCGAGCTGTCCTGCCACACCACGGGGATGTCGTCCGCCGCGGACTCCGGGAGAGCGGTCACGACGGGGCCGAGGACGGAGTGCCAGTGGTCCACCCACGGTTCGTAGCCGGGCATCGGGCAGTAGGTGATCCCCTCCCGCGTGCGGCACGAGGCCGCGTCCGCGCCGTACAGGAGGCGGTCGGGCACGTGGTCGTCCCACGTGTAGGTGCTCATCCCGTACCCGGCGGTTCCCGCCGCCCCGGCGAGCAGTACCAGCGCCACGCCGGAGGTCGCCGCCCTCGACGCCCTGCGCCGGGTTCCGGCCAGGGCCAGCACCAGCAGGCCCAGGACGAGCAGCCCCGCGTACCCCGCGTACAGGTGGACCAGGACGGAGACGGTGGGGGAGTGGAGCGGGAAGGGGTCGACGGCCATGAGGGCCAGCGACTGCACCCTGGCGAAGACCCTGTCCACGCTCTGCGCCGTGTCGAACGCCGTGATCGAGTACAGGCTGAAGGTGGGTACGGCCAGTGCGATCAGGAGCAGGGGCGCGTACGAGCGGGTCCAGGCCACGAGCAGCATCGATCCCGCGGGGCCGATCAGGACAACGACGAACGGTGTCACGTGGGAGAACGGGTGGACCAGTCCCACCGGCGTCTCGGGGTACTGCCACGCGCCGAACGCCATGATCGCCGCCACGCACGCCCAGCCCGCCAGAGCGCTCCCCGCCCCCACCGCCAGGTAGCGGCCCACCGGCCCCACCGGGCCGACGGGGCTCTGCCCGTAGCGGATCTCGCGGATGGCGGGGAAGGTGACCGCGGCGAACAGCCCCACGGCCACGATCAGCGCCGACGCCACGCGGGAGTCGTACAGGTCGGGCACGGTGTGCTCGATCGGCTGGCTCGTGGTCGAGACGGTCAGGACGGCGGTCAGGGCCAGGGCCACGAGCAGGAAGGGGTTGAGGAGCAGCCGCAGCGCCGTGAACCACGCCAGCCGTCCGAAGGTGGCGGCGAGCCGGGCGGCGGACGGGGCCCGGCCGATCAGGGGGGCCTGCGCGGCGGCTCCACCGCCCGGACGGCCCGTGCCGCCGGGCTCCGCTTCGGGCGTGCCGGTGGGGGCTCCGCTCATCGGGTGCCCTGCTCCAGCCCGAGGCCCTGGTCCACACCGGTCAGCAGCAGGTAGGCGTCCTCCAGGGTGGGCTCGACCGGGACGAGCGACGCGTCACCGGACGCCGCGCCCGCGCCCCCCGGCGGCCGGTCGGCACCCGCCACGGTGAGCACCCGGTACCGGCCGTCGGCCAGCCGCCAGGCGGTGTACCCCTCGCCGGGGTGCCCTCTCCTCTCCCAGACGTGGCCCCGCGCGCGGTCGACCAGCTGCCCCGGGGTGCCGTCGAAGATGATCCGGCCGCCGTCCAGGCAGAGCACGCGCTGGCACAGGGCTGCCACGTCCTCGATCTGGTGGGTGGACAGCACCACGGTGCTGTGCACCGCCAGTTCCGAGACCAGGCCGCGGAACCTGATGCGCTGCTCCGGGTCCAGGCCGATGGTCGGCTCGTCCAGCAGGAGGAGCTCGGGGTCGCCGAGCAGGGCCGAGGCCAGGCCGAGCCGCTGGCGCATGCCGCCCGACAGACGGCGCACGCGGCTGTGGCGGCGGTCGTAGAGCCCGACCCTCCGCAGTCCGCGCCTCACCTCGTCGTGGCGCGCCCTGCGCCCGCCCAGCTCCTTGAGCACCGCCATGTAGTCCAGCAGGCCGAACGCGGTGAAGTACGGGTAGAACTCCGGGTTCTGCGGCAGGTAGCCGAGCCGGCGCCGGATCTCGGTGCGCCCGGCGGCGCGCTCGGGGCTGCGGCCGAGCACGCTCACCTCGCCGCGGGTGGCCTCCAGGTCCGTGGCCAGGCACCGCAGCAGCGTCGTCTTGCCCGCCCCGTTGCGACCGAGCAGGCCGGTCACCCCGGGTCCCAGGTCCAGGTCCACGCCGTCCAGCGCGGTGCGGGCGCCGTACCGGCGTACCAGGCCCCGGATCCGGACGGTGGGGGAGCCGGCGCCCCCCGCTGCGGAGGTGCTCATGCCGTTCTCACACGCACGAGGATCGCGCCGAGCAGTGCCGCCAGCGCCGCCGCCCACCATGCCTGCGCCTGCGGGGCGAGCAGTTGGAGGGGCGTCGCGTGCTCGGAGACGATCATGGCCCCCAGGGCGATCAGCCACGCCAGTCCGACGACGGCGCTGGCCGCGCTCAGGTGCACCCAGCGGCTGAGCACGAGGGAGCCGGCGACCAGGGTCAGTGACGGCAGGAGCCAGAACGCCGCGGTCCACGGAGTGGAGGCCGAGGGGAGCATGAGCGCCGCCGCGGCGCACAACGTCAGCGAGGGCACCAGGACCGCGCAGGTGCGCAGGAACAGCAGCCGCTGGCCCGCCATGGGCGTGACGGAGGTGAGGGTGTGGGCCGGGTCCACGCCGCGCCCGTAGGCCAGCGCCACGCCCACCAGGGGCACGATCGGGGCGGTGAAGGTGAAGACCAGCGATCCCCGCGGCAGGTGGTGCGCGGCGAACAGGGCGGCGACGAGGACGACGACCGAGGCCAGGAGCCAGGCCCGGTACAGGCTCGGTGTGGCCGCGAGCAGCTTGGCGGTGCCCTCGCGCAGCCCCAGTGAGGCCAGGAGGGTCTCGACCAGGCCGCGCCGGGGGCGGTCCACGACGTCGCGCAGCCCCGCCCAGCTGTCGGCCAGCCAGGCCTCGTCGCCGGGAAGCAGGTTCCGGCAGGGTGCGCAGTGCATGATGTGGGCCTCCACGGACATGGCCGTGACGTCGTCTGCTCGGTGGGTCGCGTACTCGTGTGCTTGGGCAGGGGTCAGGTGCCAGCTCATGTCAGTGCCTCCCGTAGGCGCGCCTTGGCGCGCATGACCCGTGTCTTGACGGTTCCCTCGGGGATCTGGAGGATCTGCGCGGCCTCCCGGACGGTGAGCCCGTCCAGCACGGTGGCCTGGATGGCGGAGCGCAGTTCGGGCGAGAGGGAGTGCAGGGCGGCGCCCAGGGGCCCGTGCTCGATGTTCAGCAGCACGGTGTCCTCCGCCGAGGCGTCGCCGATGGTCTCGTAGGGTTCGGTGTCGCTGTCCGAGATCCACCTGTTGGCGCGTTTGCGCAGTTGGGAGATGAGCTGACGGATCGCGATCGTCCACAGCCAGGCCCCCGCGTCGGTGTCGCCGGGGCGGGGCGTGAACGACCCCGCGTTCCTCCACACCGCCAGGAAGGTCTCCTGGAGCGCGGCGTCCAGCTGGTCGGTGTCGGAGCACCGGTAGCGCAACCGTGCCCTCAGCCAGGGCGCGTGTCTGCGGTGCAGGATCTCCAGGGCCTCGGTCTCGCCCAGGGCGATGGCGGCCAGGAGCACCGGGTCGGTGCTCTCGGGGCCGTAGGAGGGGGCGCGGCGGCGCGCGCGGCGGAGCAGCTTCACGTGGAGGGCTATCGCGGTGGGGGTGCGGATCGGTTCTGCGGTGCGGGAACGGGCCCGGACACGCCATTTCGACGGTACCCGCGCGGCGGCTTCGGTCTGGTCCCCGGAGTGGGAGAAAATGGGGCGTATGCGCCTGAGGATCTTCCTTGAGCCCCAACAGGGGGCCACCTACGAGGATCAGCTCGCCGTCGCCAAGGCCGCGGAGGACCTTGGTTTCGACGCTCTGTTCCGATCCGACCACTATCTGCACATGGGTGACCGTGCCGGAGGCCTCCCCGGGCCCACCGACGCCTGGATCACCCTGGCGGGCCTGGCCCGGGACACCTCCCGTATCCGGCTGGGCACGCTGATGACCGCCGCGACCTTCCGCTACCCCGGCCCCCTCGCCATCACCGTCGCCCAGGTCGACCGCATGAGCGGCGGCCGTGTGGAGTTCGGCTTCGGCGCGGGCTGGTTCGAGGAGGAGCACGCGGTCTACGGAATCCCCTTCCCCGCCTCCGGCCGCGAGCGCTTCGACCGCTACGAGGAGCAGCTGGACATCATCACCGGCCTGTGGTCCACGCCGGTGGGCGACACCTTCCGCTACGAGGGCAAGCACTACCGCCTGGCGGAGGGGCCCGCCCTGCCCAAGCCGCTGCAGGGGCCGAGGCCCCCGGTGCTGATCGGCGGCACCGGCCCCAAGCGCACGCCGCGCCTGGCGGCCAAGTACGCCGACGAGTACAACGTCCCGTTCTCGCCGCTGGAGGACACCGAGGCCGCCTTCGAGCGGACCCGTGCGGCGGTGCGCGACTCCGGCCGGACCGCGCCGATGGTCTACTCGGCCGCCCAGGTGCTGTGCGTCGGCCGGGACGAGGCGGAGATCTCGCGCCGCGCCGGGCGGATCGGTCGCGAGGTCCCGGAGCTGCGGGAGAACGGCCTGGCGGGGTCGCCCGGCGAGCTGGTGGACCGGATCGGCCGCTTCGGTGCGGCCGGTGCCGAGCGCATGTACCTCCAGGTCCTCGACATGGCCGACCTCGACCACCTGGAGCTGGTCGCGTCGCAGGTGGTGCCGCAGCTGGACTGAGAGGATGGGGCTCGTCGGGGGGTGGTCGCCCTGCCTGGACCCGCACCCGATAACTTGATATCGAGATACAAGTTAGATACCTTGACATCAAGATAACAGCGGGGGTCCCCCCGACCCGCAGCAGGTTCCGGACGTCCGCGTCGGCGTGTGATGTCAGCCGCTCGGCGGCGTCCGGCCCGGAACATCGAGGGCGCCCGCGGCAGGCGGGCCGCCTGGCCGGTGGCGAGTGGTGTCGCTGCAGGTCACGGTGGTCCTGATGGAAGCCGGAGACAACGGAGGTCACCCCCGCGGTCCTCCGCTCCCGGGTATCCGGTCAGGGCGGCCTCAACAGGTCCCGCACCCGCCCGATGAGGCAGGATGCTGGGGACAAAGTGGCGAGATCAGGAGGCAGACACCGTGTCCACGAACAGCTTCGGCGCCCGTGACACGTTGCGCGTTGGCGACGAGTCGTACGAGATCTTCCGTCTGGAGGCCGTGGAGGGCTACCAGCGGCTTCCCTACAGCCTGAAGGTGCTGCTGGAGAACCTCCTGCGCACCGAGGACGGTGCGAACGTCACCGCCGAGCACATCAGGGCCCTGGGCGGCTGGGACGCCAAGGCCCAGCCCAGCCAGGAGATCCAGTTCACCCCCGCGCGGGTGATCATGCAGGACTTCACCGGCGTTCCCTGCGTCGTCGACCTCGCCACCATGCGCGAGGCCGTCCGCGACCTGGGCGGCGACCCGGACAAGATCAACCCGCTCGCTCCCGCCGAGCTCGTGATCGACCACTCCGTGGTCGTCGACCTGTTCGGAAGCCCCGACGCCTTCGAGCGCAACGTCGAGATCGAGTACGAGCGCAACTACGAGCGCTACAAGTTCCTGCGCTGGGGCCAGACCGCCTTCGACGAGTTCAAGGTCGTCCCGCCCGGCACCGGCATCGTGCACCAGGCCAACATCGAGCACCTGGCGCGCGTCACGATGAACCGCGGCGGCCAGGCCTACCCCGACACGTGCGTCGGTACGGACTCGCACACCACCATGCAGAACGGCCTGGGCATCCTGGGCTGGGGCGTGGGCGGCATCGAGGCCGAGGCCGCCATGCTCGGCCAGCCGATCTCCATGCTCATCCCGCGCGTGGTCGGCTTCAAGCTGACGGGCCAGCTCAAGCCCGGCACCACCGCCACCGACCTCGTGCTCACCATCACCGAGCAGCTGCGCCAGCACGGCGTGGTCGGCAAGTTCGTCGAGTTCTACGGCGAGGGCGTCTCCTCGGTGCCGCTGGCCAACCGCGCCACCATCGGCAACATGAGCCCGGAGTTCGGCTCCACCGCCGCGATCTTCCCGGTCGACGACGAGACCATCCGCTACATGCGCCTGACCGGCCGCTCCGAGCAGCAGGTCGCCCTGACCGAGGCCTACGCCAAGGCCAACGGCTTCTGGCACGACCCGTCCGTCGAGCCCGAGTACTCCGAGTACCTGGAGCTCGACCTCGGCGACGTCGTCCCGTCCATCGCCGGGCCCAAGCGCCCGCAGGACCGCATCGCGCTGTCCGACGCCAAGACCACCTGGCGCCACGACATCCGCAACTACGTCCAGGACGGCGCCGACGAGGCGGGCGAGGAGTCCTTCCCGGCCTCCGACGCCCCGGCCCAGACCGCCAACGGCGCCCGGCCGCACAAGTCCGTCAAGGTCACCATGGCCGACGGCACCGAGACCGAGATCGACCACGGCGCCGTCGTGATCGCCGCGATCACCTCCTGCACCAACACCTCCAACCCCTCGGTCATGCTGGGCGCCGCCCTGCTGGCCAAGAAGGCGGTGGAGAAGGGCCTGTCCCGCAAGCCGTGGGTCAAGACCTCCATGGCCCCCGGCTCCAAGGTCGTCACCGACTACTACGAGCGCTCCGGCCTGACCCCGTACCTGGACAAGCTGGGCTTCAACCTGGTCGGCTACGGCTGCACCACGTGCATCGGCAACTCCGGCCCGCTGCCGGAGGAGATCTCCCAGGCGGTCCAGGAGAACGACCTCGCGGTCTCCGCGGTCCTGTCCGGCAACCGCAACTTCGAGGGCCGGATCAACCCGGACGTCAAGATGAACTACCTGGCGTCGCCGCCCCTGGTGGTCGCCTACGCCCTGGCCGGCTCGCTCGACGTCGACATCACCACCGAGCCCCTGGGCATCGGCAACGACGGCGAGCCCGTCTACCTGGCCGACGTGTGGCCGACCGCCGAGGAGATCCAGCAGGTCATGGACTCCGCGATCGCCTCCGACATGTACGAGTCCGCGTACTCGGACGTGTTCGCCGGTGACGACCGCTGGCGCTCGCTGCCCACGCCGACCGGCAACACCTTCGAGTGGGAGGCCGAGTCGACGTACGTGCGCAAGCCCCCGTACTTCGACGGCATGGACACCACCCCGTCCCCGGTCACCGACATCTCCGGCGCCCGCGTGCTGGCCAAGCTGGGGGACTCGGTCACCACCGACCACATCTCCCCGGCCGGCGCCATCAAGCCGGGCACCCCGGCGGCCGAGTACCTGAAGTCCAACGGCGTCGAGCGCCGCGACTTCAACTCCTACGGCTCCCGCCGCGGCAACCACGAGGTGATGATCCGCGGCACGTTCGCCAACATCCGCCTGCGCAACCAGATCGCGCCGGGCACCGAGGGCGGCTACACCCGCGACTTCACCCAGGCCGACGGCCCGGTGTCGTTCATCTACGACGCCGCGCAGAACTACGCCGCGCAGGGCACCCCGCTGGTCGTCCTGGGCGGCAAGGAGTACGGCTCCGGCTCGTCCCGCGACTGGGCGGCCAAGGGCACCAGCCTGCTGGGCGTCCGCGCGGTCATCACCGAGTCCTACGAGCGCATCCACCGCTCCAACCTGATCGGCATGGGCGTCCTGCCCCTCCAGTTCCCGGAGGGCCAGTCCGCGGACTCCCTCGGCCTGACCGGTGAGGAGACCTTCTCGGTCACCGGCGTGACCGAGCTGAACGAGGGGCGCGTGCCGAGCACGGTCAAGGTCACCACCGACACCGGAGTGGAGTTCGACGCCGTCCTGCGGATCGACACCCCCGGCGAGGCCGACTACTACCGCAACGGCGGCATCCTCCAGTACGTGCTGCGCCAGCTGATCGCCAAGTAGGGATCGGCGCCCGGGCCGCCGCCGGCGCCCACCAGGCGCACAGGGCGGGCCAACGGGGCCGCCACCGTCCGACCGACGGTGGCGGCCCCGCCTGCGTTCGGGAGGGCCTTCGCGGGGGCGCGGTGACGTGACTCACGAATTTTTTCCCGGGGCGCGGCCGGTTCCGCGGCCTTCCAGGTCACGGCGCCTCCAGGGTTCCCCCCGGGGGGTGTCGTGCGCGCCGCTCCGCGGCGCCGGAGGGGCGTCGCCCATGATTGCGGCGCGGAGAGCCGGGTAGCGCCCTCGTCGAGGACGAACCGCAATCTATTGCGAAGGACTCGATAGGCAATGTCGGACATCATGGAGACGGTGGAGGTCGACGTCCCGGTGGCGGTGGCGTACGCCCAGTGGACCAGGTTCGAGGAGTTCCCCTCGTTCATGGAGGGCGTGTCCCAGGTCAGGCGCACCGGCGAGACGAGTATGCGCTGGACCGTCGAGATCGCCGGTCAGCAACGCGACTTCGACGCCGTGGTCACCGAACAGATCCCGGGGGAGCGGATCGCCTGGAGGACCACCGACGGCGTGACCCACGCGGGCGTGGTGACCTTCCACCACCTCGCGGAGGCGCGCACCCGGATCACCCTCCAGCTCAAGACCGTTCCGGAGGGCGCCGTCGAGCAGCTCGGTGACAAGTCGGGACTCGTCAAGGCCCGTGCCAAGGGGGACATGAAGCGTTTCAAGGCCTTCGTCGAACCCACCCGGTCCGCGGTCTGACCGTCGCCCCGGGCCCACGGGGCCCGGCGGTGAGGCATCCCGAGGCCCCCGCGCCGCCCACGGGCGGTGCGGGGGCCTCGGCCGTGTCACCTGCCCTCGGACGGTCGTCGGCGAAGGTCCGGACAGAGGGGTGACCGAAACCTCCCGATATGATCCCCGCATGCCCGTCCTCCCCCGGCGCCACCGGCTCCTCCTCGTCCCGGCCGTGCTCGCCGCCCTCGCCGCCACGGGCGCCCCCGCCCTCGCCGAGCCGGGCCCCGCGTCGTACGAGACCCGTGTGACCCCCGCCGAGCACTACGCCTCCCGGATGGCGGACCTGCCCGAGGGCGCGGCCGTGGTCGTGGACGACGCCCTGGCGGGAGAGTACGACCTCGCCGTACTGGAGGCCGACATCCACCGCTCCTTCGGTGAGGTGGGCGTGCCCTACCACGTCGTCGCCGGCCCGTTCCCCGAGTCCCTCGAGTCCCTGTGGGAGCCGGACATGCTGACGGCCCTGCACGACCGGGTCGGCGCCGACGGTCTCTACGTCCACCTCCGCCCCGACAGCGGTGTGGCCGGAGCGCAGGCCTACGGCGTGGACCTCCCGGTGGACCTGGCGGACCAGGTGACCCGCGGGGAACTGGAGTACGGGACCCCGCTCGGGGAGGTGGCGGCCGCGTTCGCCGACGCGCTGACCGCGCCCGAGGCCGACCTCCTGACCAGGAGCGACGCGGTCGTCGCGGCGAGGGAAGCGGGAGAGGACACGCCCTCGGGCTGGGAGGAGTTCGTGGACGACCTCGACCCGGCGCGGTCGGTCGGGCCGGAGAACCTGGGCCTCGTCGTCGGGGGCCCCGCCGGGGCGCTGGTCACGATGGGCGCGGTGTGGGCGATCCTGCGGGTGCGGCGGGGCGCGGGCGCCCGCTCGACGGTGCTCGTGGCGGCCCTCGTGACGCTCGTGCCGTCAGCCGCGGCCGTGGCCTGGGCCCTGGCGCACCTGAACGGGGCGCCCCCGGGACCCCAGGAACTGCCCGACCCCCTGGAGGAGGTCCGCGCCGAGGCGCCGTACGTGGCCTCCACCGCTCGGATCGAGCGCATCGTCCGGGAGATGGGGGACGACCGCCTCTACGTCGACCCGCTCACGCCCCTCCCGCGCGACGGCCTGGCGGAGGCCGCCACACGTCTGGAGGAGGCGTCCCCGCCCGTGCGCGCCGTCGTCCTGCCGATGGCCGAGAGCGACGAGTCCGCCGGCGACCCGTACGTGTTCCTGCACGCCTGGCACCACACCCTGGGGGAGGACGGCGTCTACGCCGTGGTCGGACACGACTTCGAGGCGGTGTCCGTGGACCTCCTCGCCTTCGGGGTGCCCGTCGACGGCTACTCCCTCCAGGCGCAGGTCCGGGAGGAGGAGGCCCCCGACCCCGCCGCCGCGCTGGACACGCTCCTGCGCGAGGTCGAGCGCGGTCACCCCGCCGACGAGGACGCCTCCCCCGCTCCACCCGCGGTCGAGTCCACGCTCCTGGAACCACGGCTCCCGCGCTTCACCGAGAGCCTCCTCCTCGCCCTCCTGCTCGTGGGGCCGGTGGTCGGCGCGTTCGCCGCGGGGATCGTCTGGTGCGTCGCCGCGCTGCTGGGGCGCCCCGGAGCGTCCGCCGGCGGACGGGTCGCCACCGCGTCCCTCCGTCGACGGGCGGAGCGGGAGGTGGCGGCCCTGGCCGGGGAGCTCTCCGCCGGCGGCGCCCTGCCGGACGGGCTGATGCCCCAGGCCGAGGCGGCCCTGATGGTGATGGAGGGGGAGCCGGACGCCCTCGACCTCGTCGGTGTGCTCGTCCTGGCCCGCCGTGCCCGCGCCGCCCTGGCCGACCCCGGAGCCCCCGTCCACGGCGCCCCGTGCAGGGTCGACCCCCTGCACGGTCCCGGTACCGCCGACGCACCCGCCACGTCGGGCCTCGCGCGGGGGCGCGACGGGGCGCGGGCCGAGCGGACGGCGCTCTGCGAGGCCTGTGCCGCCCTCCCCGACGACCGCCGGATGCTCGGACTGCTGCACCTGCGGGGTCCGGACGGGGTGTGGCGCCCGTACCTGCACCGGAGCGATCGGGTGTGGATCCGCCACCGCTTCGGCGCGCACGACCCCGCTCGCATGACCGAGGCCCTGCTGGGCGAGGTGGAGAGGGGGCGGGCGGGGTAGGGGAGTGTCCGAAACTCCCCGATATGATCACCCCATGCCCGGTCCCTCCCGTCTCCGTGCCCGGCTCCCCACCGCGCTCGTCACCCTCCCCGCCCTGCTGGTGATCCCGTTCGCGGCGTCCCCCGCCGCGGCCGAACCCGCCCCGGAGCCGAGCGCGTTCGAGACGCGGGTGACCCCCGCCGAGTACTACGCGGACCTGATGGCCGACGAGCCCGAGGGCGCCGCCGTCGTGGTGGACCCGGCCGTGTCCGGCCTCCACGACCCGGAGGACCTCGAAGCCGACCTCCGCGAGGCCTTCGACGCGCTGGGGGAGCCGTACCACGTCGTCGTCAGCCCCTTTCCCGGGACGGGGCCGGAGTGGGGAGGCCAACTGCTGCCCGCCCTGCACGACCGGCTCGGCGCCGACGGCCTCTACGTGCACCTGCGCCCCGAGACCGCCCTGTTCGACGCGGAGGCGTACGGCGTCCCCCTACCCGTGGACGACGCCCGCAGCGCCCTGATGTCCGACCCGGACATCGACTACGACGCCCCCGTCGACCAGGTCGCCGAGAGGTTCGTCCTGGCTCTGACCGGTTCCGGTGACGGAGGCGCCGCGGCCCCGGCCCCGTACGGGGAGCCCTCGGCGGGCGACCGCTTCGCCGAGGGGTGGCGGGACTTCCTCGACGACCTCGACCCCACCAGCCACAACGGGCCGGGGAACACGGGCTTCCTCGCCGGAACGCTCGGCGGCTTCGTGCTCGGCGGTGGCGGTTACCTCGTCTGGCTCCGCGTCCGACGGGGCGCGCTCGGGGTGTCCGGCGCCGCGGTCGCCGGCGGCACCGCGACGGTGACCCTCGTCCTGGCCGCCGCGGTGTCCCTCGGCCCGCTCACCCACGTCGTCGGCGTCCCGGAGGGCGGCGCCGAGGTCACCTCCCCCCGGGAGGAGGCGTTCGCGTCCCCGCCCTACGTCGTGTCCACGGTCAGGGTGGAGCAGATCGCCCGGGAACTGGAGGAGAACCCCGGGCCCCTCTACGTCGACCCGCGCACCCCGCTGCCCCTGGCCGGCCTGGCGGCGACGGCCGCGCGCCTCGACGACGCGCCGGTACCGGTGCGCGCGCTGGTCCTGCCCCTCGACCCCGCCGACGAGTTCAGCGGAGACCCCGAGGTCCTGGCCTACTCCCTGGCCGCGGTCAGCGGCGAGGACGCCGTCCACCTCGTCGTCGACCACCGGTTCTCCGAGGCGGGGGTACGCGTCTCCGCGTCCGCCGTCGGCCTCGGGAACGTGGACGCCTACGACCTGTGGAACGCCACCAGCGAGATCGAGGAGCCGACCCCGGCCCTGGCCCTGGACGCCGCGCTCGACGCCCTGGAGGGCGTCGAGCTGCGCGAGGGCGCGAACGCGGGGGAGCCCTACTTCATGGACTCCGGCATCGACCCCCCGGGGCCGCGCGTGCCGCGCTACTTCTCCGAGGGCTTCCCCGCGGGGCTGCTGTTCCTCGGTCCGCTGGCCTTCCTGTCCCTGCTCGGCCTGGCCGCCCTCGCGCGGCTGCTCCTCAGCGGGGCAGGGAAGCGCGGGACCAGGGCGGTCGGGTCGCACGCCCTGCGCCGCACGGCACGGCGGGAGAGCCGCAGGCTCCGCGCGGTCCTGGGCTCGGGCCGGGCGGACGGCATCCCCGACGAGCTGATGCCCCAGGCGGAGGCGGTCCTGATCGCCATGGCCCACGACCCGGACGACCTCGACCACGTCGGCGCCATCGTCGTCTCCCGGCGGGTCCTGGCCGCCCTGAAGGATCCCGAAGGGGCGGCGGGCCGACCCCCCTGCCTGGTCAACCCGCTGCACGGGCCGTCCACCACGTCCCTCCGGTCACGGGTGGCCAAGGGGAGGGTGCCCATGTGCGCCTCCTGCGCGCGGGCGGGCGAGGCGGCGCGGGCCGCGAGAGTCCTGCGTGTGCGGGACCGCCTGGGCGGAGAGCTGCGCTACCTGTCGATGGACGACCGCGTGTGGGTCCAGCACCACTTCGGGACGGAACGCCCCACGCGCATGGCCGAGAGACTCCTGGAGGAGATCGATGCCCGCTGAGTTCCCGACCGCTCGGTACACGGTGCGGCTCCTGGCCGCCCTGGCCTGCGCGGGACTGTCCCTGGCCCCTCTGTCCGGAGCGCTCGCCCAGACGGTGGGCGACGCCCCCGCGGCCGAGTCCACCGCGGCGAACCGCTCCCAGGAGATCGCCGACGCCCTGGACGAGTCACCCGTGTACGTCGACCCGGCCTACGCCAACGCCATTCCCGAGGCCGAACAGGAGCGTCTTGCCGGACTCATCACCGAGTCCGACCTCGACCTGTACGTGATCGCGGTCCCCCTGGTGGAGGCCGACACGTGGAACGGCGACGTGGAGGCCCTGGTCTCGGTGGTCCACGACCGCCGGGGAGCGGCGGCCGGCCACTACCTCGCGGTGGACGACGACGTCCACGGCGAGGACTTCGGCGGCGGCTTCACTGCCCACTACGCCGCGCTCGCCTCCTCCTACGGCACCGATTTCGACGGACCGGTGCTCGCCCAGCTGGACGCGGCGGTGGAGGCGGCCCTGTCGGGCGACGCGGAGGCCGCCTACGACGAGGCCGTGGCCGACTACCAGGAGCGCGGGGACACGGACTGGGAAGCGGGGGGCTCCGTGCCGCCCGGCGCCGCGGGCGGCTGGCTGGTCGCGGGCCTCGTCGTCGGCGGCGCGGTCCTCCTGGCGGTGGCCTCGTACGCCCTGTACCGCCGCACGTCCGGGACCCTGGTGAGACGGCGCTCGCGCGCGATCACCCAGCACGCGGCGTTCGCCAACGCGGAGCGCGCGCAGCTGGACGCCCTGGTCGAGCAGGGCGCGCAGGACCTCATCGAGGTCGGCGAGCGCCTGAGCCGCCTGGAGTCCGGCACCGCCCTGGGGGAGAGGGCTCGGCAGCACCTGCGCACCGCACTGGACTCCCGCTCCGCCGCGGCGAGCGTCCACGACCGGATGTCGGGAGGCGGCGCCACCCTGCCCGACGCCGTGGGCGTGCTCGTGCTCCTGGACATGGCGGAGGACGCCATCGACAACGCGGCCAGGGGCCCGCGGGCGTCCGCCGCCCGGCGCCGCCACTGCTACGCCAACCCCTTGCACGGAACCCTGACCAAGGTGACGGCCTGGCGCGAGTTCGGCGGTACCCGCACCATCCGCGTCCCGTTGTGCGAGGAGTGCGCCAAGGCCGTCCGCGGCCGGGTCCGCCCCGTCGTCCTGCCCGCCGAGCACGGGGGCCGGACCGTCCCCTACTACGAGGTGCCCGCGAACGACAGCGTGTGGGCCGCCACCGGTTACGGCACCCTCACGGACGACCTGGTCGAACGCATCCAGCGAGGCGACCACACGCGCAACGTCAGGTCACGCTGACCCCGCCCGCCCCACCCCGCGGAGCCGGGGCGAACGTGCCCGACGGGTCCCGGCCGGAGCCCCGGAACAGGACGGCGAGCGGATTCGGGACAGCCGGAACCTGGCTATAGTTCCCACGTGCCCGTCACGGGCCACCCAGGGGGAACACGACGACGAATCGAGGGCTGGACGGTGGACGACCTCCAGGACCAGGGCGGGGGCGCCGTGGCCGGCCGTACCGCCGGGAACTACCGCCTCGTGCGCTCGTTGGGGCGCGGAGGGTTCGGGGAGGTGTTCCTCGGGGAGGCGCCCGACGGGAGCCGTGCGGCCGTGAAGCTGCTGCACGCCAGCTGGGCGGGCGACCCGGAGATGCGGCGCCGCTTCACCACCGAGGTCGAGCAGGCCCGCCGGGTGAGCGGTTTCTGTATCGCGGCGATCCTGGACGCCGACCCGGACGCGGCGGAGCCGTGGATCGCGACCGAGTTCATCGACGGCCCCACACTCCAGGCCGCCGTCGCCCACGACGGCCCCCGCCGCGGTGTGGAGCTGCACCGGCTGGCGATCTCCACCGCCACCGCGCTGGCGGCCATCCACGCGGCGGGTGTCGTGCACCGGGACCTCAAGCCGGACAACATCATGCTCGCCCCGGACGGGCCGCGGGTCATCGACTTCGGTATCGCCCGCGCCGTCGAGACCACCTCCGTGACCGCCAGCGGCGTGGTCGGCACGATCGGCTACATGGCCCCCGAGCAGCTGGAGGGGGCCAGGCTCACCTCGGCCGTGGACATCTTCTCGTGGGGGTCGGTGATGGTCTACGCGGCCACCGGCAGGGAGGCCTTCCCCGGCCCCACCCAGGCCTCCCGCATCGCCCGCATCCTGGGCGGGGAACCCGACGTCCGCGCCCTGGACGAACCGCTGGCCGGCATCGTCCGCTCCTGCCTGGACAAGGACCCCGACCGGCGGCCCGACGCCACCACCCTCCTCAACCGGCTGATCTCCGCCCCCGCGAACGGAGGACCGGCACCCGCCGACGGTCAGCCCCCCGCGGGAGGGACGGGGCCCAGCGGTGTGGCGCCGGCCGGGCCCACGCGGGTCGCCCCCGACGGGAGCACCCGCGTCGGATGGGACCACACCAGGGTCGCCGGGGACACGCCCCCGCAGGTGGACCCCACGAGGGTGGCCCCGCAGGCCCCCGTGGACCCGACCCGTGCCTACACCCGCATGGCCCCGCCCGCTTCCGGCCCGCACGCGTCCGGACACGCCTCCGGCGCCCACGGGACCCCGCCGCCCTACACGCCGCCCGGCACGCTCTCCCCGCCTCCGTACCCCCCGCCCCACCACCAGGGGCCGGCGACCGGCGCGTCCGGCGCCTTCGCACCGGTGCCGTACCGCGACGGCGGGGTGCCCCCCTACCACTTCCACGGCGTCCGCTTCACCGACCCGCGCGACCTCGCGGAGGCCATGCAGCAGAACTGGAGCTCCGCCGTCCAGGTCTTCCAGGACCCGGCCCAGCGCGCCGCACTGGGCGCCTGGCTCGTCGACGACCTCGGCGACACCGTGCTGGACCGGTCCCTGTTCCGCGGCCACGTCAACAACGACGCCAACCTGGCGCTCGCCTCGTTCATCGCCCAACTGCGCCCCGACCTGCCGCCGGTCTTCCGGGGGCGGGGCGCCACCGTGGCCGAGCTGGGCGAGATGTTCACCGACCCGCGCCCCCTGCTCACCGGTGCGCCCCTGGCCAACGAGATGGTGCTCATGGCCCGGCCGAGCGTGCTCAGGATCCTGGGGTCCCACCACGGGGACGACTCCGGTGCGTTGACCCGCCTCGCCGACCAGCTCGACGGGGCCGAGCGCGCGGGCAACGCCTTCCACGGGCAGCTCACCTCCGAGCTGGACGGATGGCGCTCGGCGCGTGTGAGCGTCAGCGCCGCCCTGATCCTCGCTTTCCTGCTGCACCCGGAGCGGTTGGTGCCGCCCGGTGACGGCGGCGACCGGGGCGTGGGGGAGTGGGTGGACATCCTCTGGGGGCGGGTCCAGAACGCGTCCGCGCCCGCCGACGCCGGGTACGCGGCCGTGGTCTACGGCGCCCTGCCCACGCTGCGGGCGCTGTCCGAGCAGCGCAGGCACTGGGAGGGCCGCCACAGCACGGTGAGCGCCCAGCACGACGGGCTGCGGCGCAAGGTGGACCTCCAGGAGAAGCTGGTGCTCGCGCTGAGGATCTGCCGGTTCGCGCTCCTCGGCCTCCCGGCCGGGCTCGTCGCCGAACTGGCCTCGGTCGGCGACGCCGTGACGGGCCTCCTGGTGTTCGTCGGAGTCGTGGGACTGGCAGGCGCGATCTGTCTGGGGATCGCGGTCCGCGTCGTCTCGGGCGGTCCCGCGCGGCGGCACCAGCGCTACCAGGAACTGAACGGGGTGGCGGTGCAGCTGCCGCAGCTGACGACGGGCGTCACCCGCATCAACGCCGACCTGAGGAAAGCGCGCGCGATCTGCGGGGTGTGACCGGGTCCGCGCCGTCCAGGCTGACACAACAGGAGAGGGACAACCGTGGACGACCCGGGTCGTACCGCCGGGAACTACCGCCTCGTGCGCTCGTTGGGGCGCGGGGGCTTCGGGGAGGTGTTCCTCGGGGAGGCGCCCGACGGGAGCCGTGCGGCCGTGAAGCTGCTGCACGCCAGGTGGGCGGGGGATCCCGAGATGCGGCGCCGCTTCACCACCGAGGTCGAGCAGGCCCGCCGGGTGGACGACTTCTGTATCGCGGCGATCCTGGACGCCGACCCGGACGGGGAGGCCCCGTGGATCGCGACCGAGTTCATCGACGGTCCCACACTCCAGGTCGCCGTGGCGGAGGGCGGGCCGCGCGTGGGTACCGAGCTCCAGCGCCTCGCCGTGGGCACGGCGACCGCCCTGGCCGCGATCCACTCGGCCGGTGTCGTGCACCGGGACCTGAAACCGGACAACATCATGCTCGCCCCGGACGGGCCGCGGGTGATCGACTTCGGCATCGCCCGCGCCCTGGAGACCACCTCCGTGACCGCCAGCGGGATCATCGGCACGGTCGGCTACATGGCCCCCGAGCAGTTGGAGGGGGAACGCCTCACCTCGGCGGTCGACGTCTTCTCGTGGGGGTCGGTGATGGTCTACGCGGCCACCGGCAGGGAGGCCTTCCCCGGTCCCACCCAGGCCTCCCGCATCGCCCGTGTCCTGGCCGGCGAGCCCGACCTCGACGGCGTGCCCGAGCCGCTCAGGGACACCCTCCGGACCTGCCTGCTCAGGAGACCGGAGGACAGACCCGACGCCAAGGTCCTGCTCGACCACCTCATCACGGGCGGCCCCCTGGCCCTCGCCCCCGCCCTCCCCGCCCCGTCGCAGCCGGTCCCCCCTGCCCCGCGGGCCGGCTCCGTGGAACCGGTGGACGGCGCCGTGCACGCCGCTCCGGCGTCCTCGGCGCTGTTGTCCCGCTTCCGCGGCATCGAGGACCTGCGGAAGCTCTTCAACGACCCCAGGCCGCTACTCGCGGGAGACGCCGGGGTCGCCGAGTTCCTGCCGCTGGCCCGCCCCTCGGAACTGCGACTGATGGCGGGGCAGGCGGAGGACGCGGCGCTGTTCGCCCTGGCCAGGGACCTGGAGGAGGGCGAACGCGTCGGAAACGGCTTCGTCCGGGAGCTGACCGGGAGCCTGAGCGGCTGGAAGGGCGACCTCCACCGGGTGGACCCCGCCCTGATCCTGACCTTCCTGCTCAACCCGGGCCTGGCGGTCCCGCCGGTCGCGGGAGGGCTGCAGGGGGTCGGGGAGTGGACGCGCATCCTGTGGACCCGTGTGGAGTACGCCTCCGGTCCCACCCGTGCCGGGTACGCGGCCGCGGTCTACGCGGTGATCCCCACGGTGCTCCGGGTGGCCCGCCGGCACGACCTGTGGAGGGAGCGCACCACGGCGGTGCGGGGTGAGGCCGCCAGCCTGCGGGCGACGGTGCGCAGGCAGGAGGCCTACGCGTTCGGCAAGGGCGTCCTGGGCGTCCTCGGGGTGGCGCTTGCCCTCGCGTCCCTCGTCCTCGCGGGCTGGGGCACGGTCGTCGGGCCGGGCATCCTGCTGCTGGCGGCCGCGGGCTGCGGGATGGGATGGCTGGTGCTGTTCGGCCTCGACGCCCGCGCGCACGGGGTGAGGGAGGAGCGCAGGGCGAGGGTGCGCCGCTTCGCGGACCTGCCGCTGCCCGCCCTCCGTGCCGGCCTGCGGGCCATGGAGGGCGACCTGCGCAGGGCCAGGCAGATCTGCGCGGCCCGGCCGGGGGCGTCCGGCAGGTGACCGCGGCGGCGCACGCCTGAACGCTCCCGGAGCGGCGCCGGTGCAGGTGTGGGACACCGTGCCATAGTGGGCCGGTGCGCAGACGCGGTCCGTTCGGGGGGCGTCCCGTGAACCTCGGGTCGTTCCTGGCGTTCGTGGTCCTCCTCCAGTTCGGCTACCCGGTCACCTTCCACGGCGCCGGCTGGACGGCCCTGTACCTGTTCGCCTACGTGGGGGTCGTCCTGTTCGGGGTGCTCCTGGTGCGCGGGGAGGACGACAGGGCGGCCCCCGAGGTGGTCGCGGGCGCGGCCCTGCTGCTCTGCGCCGGGTGGGCCGGGGCCAGCCGGGGCGACGGGACCGCGATGGTGTGCGTCTTCGTCTCCGCCGGGGCCTTCCAGGTGGTGATCGTGTCCTCGCTCCTGAGGTTCGTCTACCGCCGCAGCCGGACGCACGAGCTGGAACTCATCCTGGCGGCCGTGTGCGTCTACCTGCTCCTCGGCGGCTTCTTCGCCGTGGTGTTCGGGGCGCTGGAGAGCGTGTCGCCGGGCAGTTTCACCGCCCGGGACGGCGGAATCGCCTGGCAGCAGTTGACGTACTTCTCCTACGTCACCCTCGCGACGCTGGGGTACGGGGACGTGGTGCCCGTCTCGCCGTGGGCGCGCACGGCGGCCACGGCGGAGGCCGTCACCGGGACGCTGTTCCTGATCACGATCGTGGGCCGCCTGGTGGGCGCCTACATCGGGGTGCACGTGGACCGGGACCGCGGGGAGAGCGGGTCCTGGGCTGCTCCTCCCGGCGGTCCCGCGGGCCGCGGGCGGTCGTCCGCGGGAGGGCGTGCGGCGCTCGGCCCTGTGTCGCCTCACGGGTGCAGGCGCCGGAGGGGCCAGGCGGACGCGAGCCCGGGGCGCGGAACAGGCCCCGCGCCCGTCGGGGTTCAGGCGGTCGGGGCGGTGGAGCCGGAGGTCCAGGGCCTCGGGGCCTCCGGGGTCGCCAGGGCCTCCAGCCTGGCGGTGACGGCGGTGCGCGCCATCGCGTAGGGGGCGTCCCTGTCGTCCTCCAGGAGGGAGACCGCGTTGGCGGTGTCCAGGAACGCGCGCAACTCGAAGGCGAGCAGGGCGGGATCGGCCCCGGAGGTGAGCTCGCCCAGCTGGCGGGCGTCCTCGGCGGTCCGGGTGAGCAGGTCGCGCCACTCGCGGTGGGTCTCCACGAGGGCGTCCCGGACCCTGCCCGGGCGGGACTCGAACTCGGCTGTGACGGTGTAGAAGAAGCACCCTCCGGAGAAGACCCGGCTCCGGGAGTAGACGATCCAGTCCTCGCACAACCGCCACAGGCGTTCGACGCCGGGACGGGTCCTCAGCGCCTCGCGCACCACATGGCGGACGAAGACCTTCCTTCCCGCCTCGACGGCGGCGAGCTGGAGCTCCTCCTTGGACCCGAAGTGGGCGAACACCCCGCTCTTGCTGATCCGCAGCTCCCGGGACAGCCGTCCGAGGGAGAGCCCGTCCAGGCCCTCCACCGACGCGATGTCCACCGCGCGGTCCAGTACCGCCCGCCGGGTCTGGTCGCCCCGTTGCAGTCGGCCGTCGGTCTGGGTCGTCATGCGGCTTCCTCGGCTGGGCTCGTCCTGCGGGCTGAGTGTGAACGGTCGGTCGAGTACATGACGATCCTACTTGCCCCTTGACGTGAGCGTCGTGCCAAACAAATAATACGATCGTTCGTAAAGTTTTCTGGACGCGGGCCACCGCGCGGAGGAGAGACCACAGTGAACACTGCCCGACTCGTGGGCGCGGCCGTCAACGCCCTCGCCCTGCCCGCCCCCGGCCTCGCGGGAACCCTGGCGCGGCGCCTGTGGGCCGATCCCCGGGGCCTGCGCCCGGTCGCCGCGCAGGACCGCGAACTCCACGGGAGCGCCCGGACGGAGCCCCTCGGGGTCGGGCGGTGGAAGGTCGCCACCTACGCCTGGGGCGACGGCGCCCGCCCCGTCCTGCTCGCCCACGGCTGGCGCTCCCGGGCGGCGCGCTTCGCGCCCGTGATCCGCCGCCTGCTCGAACTCGGCTACAGCCCCGTCTCCTGGGACGCCCCGGGCCACGGCTCGACGGGCGGCCCGGTGGGCACCGTCCTCGACGCCCGGGAGGTCATGCGCCGGCTCCAGGACAGGCACGGACCCTTCGCGGCGGTGATCGGCCACTCCATGGGCGCGCTCTTCGCCGTCCACGCCCTGCGCGAGGGGCTCCGGGCCGACCGGGTGGTCCTGGTCTCGGGGGTGTCGGACTTCGGTTTCCTCGTCGACTACTTCTCGGGTGCCCTCGGACTGCGGCCCCGGGCCGTTGCGGCACTGCGCCGGGCCGTCGAGCGCCGCTACTTCGACGGCGACCCGACCGTGTGGACGCGCTTCTCGGCCACGCACGCCCCGGAGACGCTCACCCAGCCCTTCCTGCTCCTGCACGGAGAGGACGACTCCTACGTCCCGTTCGGCCAGTCGCTGCGCACGGCGTCCGCGCTCGGGGGCCGGGCCCGCCTGGTGCGGACCCGCGGACTCGGCCACAGCGGCATCCTCGCCGACGGGGCCACCCTCGACCTGGTGGCCGGATTCCTGCAGGGTGTTCCCGCACCCGCACCCGCACCCGGCCCGGGCGTTCCCGCCCCGGCCCCGCTCCAGGGCGGCTGAGGAGGGCAGCCGGACACCACGGCTCCTCCGACGGGGCGCGTATCGGTGGGGACCGGAAGACGCGCGCCCCGGCGGAGGCGACCGGACCGGCGGCCGGTCACCGGGCGGGGTTGCCGATCACCAGGTCGGCGTGCTCCAGGGGGCGGTTGCGCTCGTAGAACGCCTCCTCCTGCTCCGCCCACACGCGCCTGAAGGGCGCGTACGACGACGCGTCCCCGCGAGCGTCCAACCGCCGGGAGCGATCGTCGTCGGACGCGGCCACCCAGACCAGCAGGTCCAGGAGGCCGCGTCCGGCGGCGGAGCCCGAGCCGCACCCCTCCACGACGAGGACCCCGCCCGCGGCCACGTCCCCGGGCAGGAGCGTCCACTCCCGGGCGAAGGCGCCCCGTTCCCAGTCGTAGCGCCGCCACGCCGCCGGATCCCCCCGGGACAGCGGCTCCAGGACCCACTCCCGCAGCAGTCCCGGCGCCTCGGCCAACCCCTCCCACCCCGGGTAGAGGTCCTCCATGGGCAGCACGGCCACCGGCCGCCCCCGCCGCGCGAGCGCCGCGCGCAGCCGTGCGGCCACCGTGCTCTTGCCCGAGCCGGAGCGCCCCTCGACCCCGACGACCCGCGGTCGACCTGCGGGGTCGTCGGAGGGGACCGCTCCCGCCAGCGCGTCCTCCCAGCCGTCGTCGGCTGTGCTGATGCGTGGTCCTGTCACGTTCGGACCCTAACGGGCGCGGGAGTGAAGTTCCCGCTTGCGTTCAATGCTTGTAGCATTCCTCGCAACAGCGCCGACGCGCCGAGAGAGTACCGACCACACGGGGGCCACTGGTGACCGACGCCGCAGCGACGCCGGGATCTCAGTCCGCCCTGCGCCAGGCCAACGAACGCCGGGTCGTGGACGTGCTGCGGCGCGACGGCACGCTCACCCAGGCCGAGCTGGCCCGGACCACCGGCCTGTCGGCCGCCAGCGTCTCCAACATCGTGCGCGGCCTGCGCGCCGCCGGGACGGTCTCGGTGCGCGACACCTCCTCCAACGGGCGGCGAGCGCGGGCCGTCACCCTCCTGCGGCCGCCCGGCACCGTCGTGGGGGTCGACTTCACCGCGGACCGCGTCCGCGTCGCGGTGGGCGACAGCGAGGGCAACATGCTGGCCCGCGAGGAGATCGACTACGACGTGGGCTCGGACGCCGACCGGGCGGTGCGCCGCGCGGCCTGGCTGGCCGAGACCACCCTCCAGCGGGCCCGGATCGACCTGGGCACGGTCTCCTCCGTGGTCGCCTCGGTGCCTGGTCCGATCGACCCGGGCACCGGCGCGGTGGGCCACATCTCCTGTGTCCCCCGCTGGGCGGGGTTCCATCCGGCCAAGGCCCTCACCGAGCGGCTGGGCCTGGAGGTCCTGGCCGAGAACGACGCCAACCTCTCCGTCCTCGCCGAGCAGCACCGCGGGGCGGGCATGGGCGCCGAGCACGTCATCCACCTGGTCATCAGCGACGGGGTGGGCGCGGGCATCATGATGTCCGGACGGCTCTTCCGCGGCGCCGGCGGCACGGCCGGGGAGATCGGGCACATCGCGCTGGACCCGCGCGGGCAGGTCTGCAGGTGCGGCAACCGGGGGTGCCTGGAGACCTTCGTCGGCGCGAACTACCTGCTGGACATGCTTCCGCAGCACACCGACGTGGCCCGTGGGCCGGGGCCGGTGCGGGTGGGGGACCTGGTGGAGGCGGCCAGGGAGGGCGATCCCGGCAGCCGCCGGATCATCGCGGAGGCGGGCACCGCGCTCGGCCAGGGGGCCGCGATCATGGCCAACCTGTTCAACCCCGACCGGGTGATCGTCGGCGGGGACCTGGCCGAGGCCGGTGAACTGCTGCTGGAGCCGATGAGCCGGGCGATGGAGCTGGGCTCGCTGGGCAGCGCGCTGGAGAGGCTGTCGCTGGTGCGCGGCGAGCTGGGACGTGACGCGGCCCTGTACGGGGCGCTGCGCATGGCCTCACAGCACGCGAACTGACCCTCCGGGAGGCGCGCCTCCCACCCCGCTGCCCCGCCATCCCGCGACCGGGCCGCGTCCGGCACGCGCGGAAGCGGTGCCGACGCGTCCACCGGTGGTCGGGGCCCCGCCGCGCAGGTCCGCCGGGCCGCCCGATCCGGGGCGATCGGAAGGTGACGGGACGGTGAACCGCGAGGTCACCGCCTGCGGTGGGCCGGTCACGGGTAAAACCCGAAACTTCCTCACGTGGCGCCCCGTGTCCGGGTTGCCGCTCTGGCCTGGGTTTTTGATTCCTTCAGTTCGTGAACTCAAGACTCGTGATGTTTCGGTTATGTGTTCAGGAGTTGACGCCAAGGTGGCGGCGGGGTTTGACTGCACAGCACCACTCGCGAGTTCTTCATTGTGAATCCCCCCGTCATGAGAGGCACCAGCGTTGAGTACACGACGCTTCGCACCGCACCGCAAGGCCACCGCAGGCCTGGCGGCCACCACCGCCGCACTCGCCCTCCTCGTCTCCGGCTGCTCCGGCCTCACCACCACCGGTGGGGAGGGGGAGCAGGAGACCCAGAGCGTGGAGGACGGCTTCCACGTCGGACTCCTCCTCCCCGAACTCCAGACCGCCCGCTACGAGGCCTTCGACAAGCCCTACTTCGAAGAGGCGCTCAACGAGCTCTGCCCCGCGTGCGAGCTCTCCTACGCCAACGCCGACCAGGATGTCGACGAGCAGCAGACCCAGGCCCAGGCCATGCTGACCGACGGGGTGGACGTCCTGGTCCTCGACGCCGTCGACTCCGCCGCGGCGGCCGGCACCGTCAACGAGGCCAGGTCCCAGGGCGTCCCGGTCGTGGCCTACGACCGCCTCGCCGAGGGCGGCGTCGACATGTACGTCTCCTTCGACAACTTCCGGGTCGGCCAGGTCCAGGGCGAGGCCCTGCTCGCGGCCCTGGAGGAGGACGGCAACGAGGACGGCCAGATCGTCATGATCAACGGCTCGCCCACCGACCCGAACGCCGCCGACTTCAAGGCCGGCGCCCACGACGTCCTCGACGGCGCGGTCGAGATCGGCCAGGAGTTCGATACCCCCGACTGGTCGCCCGACCAGGCCAACAGCCAGATGGAGGGCGCCATCACCTCCCTGGGCGTCGACGAGATCGCCGGCGTGTACTCCGCCAACGACGGCATGGCCTCGGGCGTCATCTCGGCCCTGCGCAGCGCCGGGGTCCCGGTCGAGGACCTCCCGCCCGTGACCGGCCAGGACGCCGAGCTCGCCGGAATCCAGCGCGTCGTCGCCGGTGAGCAGCACATGACCGTCTACAAGGAGATCCGCCCCGAGGCCGAGGTCGCCGCCGCCATGGCGGTCGCCCTGGGCACCGGCGAGGACCTCCAGCTCGACGGCTACGAGATCAGCGAGGTCGAGGACGCCAACGGCGAGGCCGTCACCGCGGTCCTCCTGGACGTCATCGTCGTGACCGAGGACAACGTCCTCGACACCGTGGTGGCCGACGAGGTCTACAGCGTCGAGGAGATCTGCACCGACGACTACGCCGACACCGACTTCTGCCAGGAAAACCTCTAGGGCGTGTTCCGTGGATGCTTTCGGTTGACTCGGCGCTTGCGCCGATCGACGCGAGCGGCTTCCGGGCCATCTCTCGCAAGAGGAGTAGCGCAGGTCAGCCCGGGTTCGGCTGTCCAAGCGCAGTCGGTGCAGCGAGAGGCAGCCCGGGGGACGCGAGCCCGGAACGATCCGCGGAACGCGGCCCAGCAGCGGCGCGAAGTCCCCAGTGCGCGGGGGCGGGCGGGAGGAACCCGTACCGCCCCCGGCAGGGACGAGGAGAGAGAAACGAGCGCATGAGCACACCCGTCCTGGAACTGTCCGGGATCTCCAAGACCTTCGGGGCCGTCAGGGCCCTCAGCGAGGTCGACTTCCAGGTCCGGCCCGGCGAGGTCGTCGCCCTGCTCGGCGACAACGGAGCCGGCAAGTCCACACTGGTCAAGGTCATCGCCGGTGTCCACCCCGCGGACAGCGGCGGGGCCATCGAGTGGGACGGACAGCCGGTCGGCATCTCCGCCCCCGCCGACGCCCAGCGGCTCGGGATCGCCACGATCTACCAGGACCTCGCCCTGTGCGACAACCTGGACATCGTCGGCAACCTGTTCCTGGGCAACGAGAAGCTGCACTTCCCGGGCACCCTCGACGAGGTCGAGATGGAGAGCCGGGCCAGGGAACTCCTCGACTCCCTGTCGGTGAGCATCCCCGACCTGCGCGTCCCGGTGGCCTCCCTCTCCGGCGGGCAGAGGCAGATCATCGCGATCGCCCGCTCCCTGCTGGGGCAGCCGCGCGTGGTCATGCTCGACGAGCCGACCGCAGCCCTGGGCGTCGCCCAGACCGCGCAGGTCCTCGACCTCATCGAGCGCCTCCGCGACCAGGGGCTCGGGGTGGTGCTCATCAGCCACAACATGGCCGACGTCCGCGCGGTCGCCGACCGTGCCGTGGTGCTGCGCCTGGGCCGCAACGCGGGGGACTTCCCCATCGCGGAGACCAGCTACGAGGAGATCGTGGCCGCCATCACCGGGGCCGCCGACAACCCGGTCAGCAGACGCTCCGACCGCACCGGCTCCTCGGCCCTGGAGACGGAGGACAACCGATGACACAGCAGACCCACCTCTCCCACGACTCCGGTGACGGGGCGCCCGAGTCCGGCGAGGCCAAGCGCGACCCCCGCCTGCTCGTCACGGCGGCCTCCCCCCGCGGATGGCTCCAGGCGCTCCGCCGCAACCTCAGGGGCGGCGAGCTCGGCCCGCTCCCGGTCGTGGTCGGACTGCTGCTGATCGGCATCGTCTTCCAGTCGATGAACGACCGGTTCCTGTCCCCGCAGAACCTGTCCAACCTGACCGTGCAGATCGCCGCCGTCGGCCTGATGACCACCGGCGTCATCATGGTGCTGCTCCTCGGTGAGATCGACCTGTCGATCGGCTCCGTCTCCGGGCTGTCCGCGGCGGTCCTGGCGGTCCTGGCGGTGAAGTCGGGCCTCCCCGAGTGGGGCGCCATCGTCGCCGCTGTCGGGGTCGGCCTCCTGATCGGACTGCTCCACGGCGTCATCTTCGCCAAACTGGGAGTACCGGCCTTCGTGGTCACCCTCGCCGGCCTCCTGGGCTGGCAGGGCGTGCACCTCTACCTGATGGGCGCCGACGGCACCATCAACACCAGCCCCAGCGGCTCCATCGCGATGCTCACGCAGACCTACTTCGTCCCCTTCATGGGATGGGCCATCGCGGGCATCGTCATCGTCCTCTACCTTCTCGCGGTGTTCACCGTCGAGAGGCGCCGGCGCCAGGCGGGGCTGCCCTACAAGCCCCTGGAGGAGATCCTCTTCCGCGCCGCGCTGCTCACGGTGCCGATCGTCGGCGGCGTCTGGGTGCTCAACCAGTACAAGGGTGTGCCCCTGGCCTTCCTCATCTTCGTGGGCTTCGTGGTCCTCCTGGACCTCGTGCTGCGCAAGACCCGCTACGGGCGGATGGTCTACGCCGTCGGCGGCAACTCCGAGGCGGCCCGCCGTGCGGGCATCAACGTCGACCTGATCCGGATCTCGGTGTTCGGGATCGCGTCCACCCTGGCCGCGCTCGGCGGCATCATGCTGGTCTCCCGCAACTTCGCCGCCAGCGTCTCGACCGGCGGCGGCGCCGAGCTCATGATGGCCATCGCCGCGGCCGTCATCGGCGGAACCAGCCTCTTCGGCGGTCGCGGCAACGCCTACTCCGCCCTCCTGGGCGGCCTGGTCCTGGGCGCGATCACCTCCGGTCTCCTGCTGCTCCAGATGGACACCTCGGTGCGCTTCATGATCACCGCGGCCGTCCTGCTGATCGCGGTCATCCTCGACGCGGTCTCGCGCCGGGGCCGAAAGACCCACGCCCGGGGCGGCGCCTAGCCCTCCTGGGAACCCCTCCCCGTCCGATCCGGCCCGGTCCGGCGCCCCAGGTGCCGGGCCGGGCCCCCGCCGTCCCCGGCTCCCCGGGGCGGCACAGCCCCCGGTGGCGCCGGGACCGCCGGGCCCGGACGCCCTGTGACATGCGTCGCTCCCGTTCCCCGAGACCCGACCGCCGCCCTCCCGGGGCGCGATCGCGCAGGCGGCCGGGCCGCGGCCAGTGAGCCCCGCCCCGGCGCGTCACCGCCCCCGGCGGCACCGCCTCGCGGGTCACCGGGCGTGAGCTGCGCGAACGGCGGCGGAGACCGCCGCGGCCGGGTGCGCGGCAGCCGGCCCCGGGCCGGTTCCGGGCCGGCCGACGGCGCAGAGTCGCAGGTCCCGGCCCTGCGGGGTCGAAGGTCCCACTCCCGGGGGCGGAATCGGCACCCCGCGGGGCGCTGCTAGTTTCGCGGCGCAAGCAACCGGCCGTCGCGGGGCGGGCGCACCACGTGTGCTCCCGCCCCCGCTCCGCCGTGCCCGGACCACGCCGGGGGCGGATCCGCGACCGCGACGGCCCGACCAGCCCGCCCCCGCCGCCACGCCCGCCCCGGAGCCCCCTCCGGCCGTCGGGCCGGGCGGCGGGAGCGTACCCGGGAGAGACATGCGCACGATCCTCGTCGTCGGAGGCGGACAGTCAGGTCTGCAACTCGCCCTCGGCCTTCTGGCCGAGGGCTACGGCGTGACACTGGTCAGCCCGGCCGGGGCGGAGGAGGTCCGCGCAGGCCGGGTGACGTCCGCCCAGTGCCTCTTCGGACCGGCCCTGCGGCGCGAGCGCCGACACGGACTCGCCCTCTGGGACGACCGCGCACCCGCAGTCCGGGGCGTCGGCGTCCACGTCGCGGACCCCGGTGCGGAGACCTCGGAAGCGTTCGCCCGCGGGGCCCACCGCACGGCCGCGCGGACGGGCGGGCGGGGAACCGCGCCCGCGACCTCCTGGGTCGGCAGGCTGGACGAGCCGGCCCAGTCGGTGGACCAGCGGCTCAAGATGTCGGCCTGGCTCGACCTGTTCGTCCGGAGCGGCGGCGACCACGTCAGGCGCCGCGTGGACACAGGGGATCTGGAGCGGTTCGCCTCCGACCGGGACCACGACCTCGTGGTCGTCGCCGCGGGAAGGGGCGAACTCGCCGAGCTCTTCCCCCGCGATCCGCAGCGCTCGCACTTCGACGCACCGCAGCGCTCCCTCTCCCTCGCCTACGTCACCGGCGCCGAACCGCACCCGTCCGGTCCGATCCTCAGCCGGAGCGCCGTCGCCCGCGCGGGGGAGGTGTTCTCCCTGCCCACCTACTCCCTCGCGGGGGTCTGTGACGCCGTCATGGTGGAGGCGGTCCCCGGCGGTCCCATGGACCGCGCCCTGCCGCCCGGCGCCTCCGGGGAGGAGGTCCTCGACGGACTCCTCGACGTGCTGCGCCGTTCCGCCCCGTGGGAGTACGAGCGCTTCGCCCGCGCCCGCCTCGCCGACCCCCGGGCCGCCCTGCGCGGCGCCTACGCACCCGTGGTGCGCGAACCCGTCGCCCGCCTCTCCAACGGGGGCCTGGTCCTGGGCATGGCCGACGCCGTGGTCGCCAACGACCCCATCACCGCGCAGGGCGCCAACATGGCGTCCCTGTGCGCGGACGTCTACCGGCGCGCGATCGTGGACCACGGCACGCGCCCCTTCGACGAGGCGTTCATGCGCTCGGCGTTCGCGGCCTACTGGCGGCAGGCCCGGCAGGTGACCGCCTGGAGCAGGGTCATGCTGTCCGGCCCGCCGCACGTGTGGGAGCTGTTCCGCCTCGCCGCCGGCCACCAGGGGACGGCCGACCGCTTCGCCAACTCCTTCGGCGACCCGGGCGGTCTGATCGAGTGGTTCCTGCACCCCGAGCGGGCGACGGAGTACGCCGACGCCGTCCGGCGCACCACCCCTGCCGAGCCGTCCGGGGCCGCCGTTCCGCCCCGGCGGCCCGCGGCGTTCCGGCGCGGACCGGACCCCCGCTCCACCTGGTCGTCCCATGCTCCTATCTCCTAATCCCGATAGGGATGAGTGAGATGTAACGTCGCTCGGCGTGCCCGTAGAAATCTCAGCAGTCCCGGCCCTCCTGGCCCACCAGGTCTCCGCCTCGGCCGTGCCCCCGGCCGTCGCCCCGGTGCTCGCGGAGTACTTCTCGCCCACCGGCCACGGCCTGCTCGGCGAGTCGGACCTGTGGACGTTCGTCCTGGTGTCCGTCCTCGCGGTCGTGGTCGGGGCGGCGGTCCAGAGCACCGTCGGCCTCGGCCTCGGCCTGGTCGCCGCCCCCGTCATCTCCTTCCTCGACCCCACGCTGATGCCGGGGTCCCTGCTGGTGACGGTCATCGTCCTGCCGGTGCTGACCCTCCTCCAGGAGTGGCGGCACGTCGACTGGCGGGGTATCGCCTGGGGCCTGCCCGCGCGCCTGCCCGGGACGGTGCTGGGGGTGTGGGTGGTCGCCGTCCTGGAGCCCCGCGCCCTCGCCGGGGCGGTCGGCGTCATGGTGCTCGTCGCGGTTGCCCTGTCGGTCCTCTCCCTGCGCGTGCGCATCACCCCGGCGTCGCTCGTCGCGGCGGGTGCCCTGTCGGGTTTCGCGGGCACCGCCACCTCGGTCGGGGGACCCCCCATGGCCCTGCTCTACCAGCACGAGGCGCCCTCCCGGGTGCGCGCGACCCTCGCTGCGTTCTTCCTGTTCGGCGGCGCGTTCTCCCTGGCGGCGTTGACCGTCGGCGGCCAGATGGACGTCCGGACCGCCGTGGTCGGCGCCGCAGCCGTCCCCTTCGTGGTCCTCGGGTTCCTGCTGGGCGGCGTCCTGCGCCGACGGGTCGACGCCGGGTGGCTGCGCGTGGCGATGCTGAGCGTGGTGAGCGTCTCCGCCGCGGGTCTGCTCGCGCAGGCCGCCCTCGGGTGAGCCCGGGCCGTCCGGCGGCGGCCTCGGACCCACGGGCCGTCCGGGGCCTGCCTCGGATACCCTCGGGCCGGGTAGCTGGGCCAACAGTGAGCTCGAAACCGAGTAATGTACGCCAAAACCCGCGATGCGGGTGGCGTTCCGCGCGGCCCGCGCCGTCTGACGGGGGGTCCGCCGTGCGCAGGCCGCCTCCGGGGGCCGCGGCCACGGCAGGGCTGGGCGGGACCCGTGGACGCACACCCATAAACTCGGGTATGTATACCTGCCGGTAGCCAAATCCGGCCCACGTCAGGGGCCCGGGCTGGCAAACTCAACGGACACGCTGGACGAGGGGACTGACGAGACAGTGGCACTGTTCGAGTCGATACACAATCCGGAAGCGCTCAAGAAGCTTCCGGCCGACCAGCTCCCGGCTCTGGCACAGGAGATCCGGGACTTCCTGGTCGACTCCTGCTCCCAGACCGGCGGGCACCTCGGTCCCAGCCTCGGAGTGGTCGAGCTGACCATCGCGCTGCACAGGGTCTTCGACTCCCCGAAGGACCCCATCCTCTTCGACACGGGCCACCAGGCCTACGCGCACAAGGTCCTCACCGGCCGACACGACTTCTCCCTCCTGAAGTCGGAGGGCGGGCTCTCCGGCTACCCCTCCCGTTCCGAGTCCGAGCACGACTTCATCGAGAACTCCCACGCCTCCACCGCGCTCTCCTACGCGGACGGCATGGCCAAGGCCAACGAGGTGCGGGGCCGCAGGGACCGCACCGTGGTCGCGGTCATCGGCGACGGCGCCCTCACCGGCGGCATGGCCTGGGAGGCGCTCAACAACATCGCCGAGCGCAAGGACCGCCGCCTCGTCATCGTCGTCAACGACAACGGCCGCTCCTACTCGCCCACCAGAGGCGGGCTCGCCGACCACCTCGCGTCGCTGCGCATGGCCCCCGGCTACGAGCAGGCCCTGGACCTGGCCAAGTCCACCCTCAACCGCACCCCGGTCGTGGGTCAGCCCATATACGAGGCGCTGCACGGCCTCAAGAAGGGCATCAAGGACGCCATCCAGCCGCAGATGATGTTCGAGGACCTGGGCCTGAAGTACCTCGGTCCCATCGACGGCCACGACGAGCAGGGCCTGGAGAAGGCGCTGCGCCGCGCCCGCGACTTCGGCGGCCCGGTGATCGTGCACTGCATCACCCAGAAGGGCAAGGGCTACGCCCCGGCGGAGAACCACGACGAGGACCAGTTCCACGCACCCGGCCCCTTCGACGTCGCCACCGGCCGGGCCAAGCCCGGTTCCAAGGCCGTCAAGTGGACCTCGGTCTTCGCCGACGCCATGGTGGAGATCGGCGCGGAGCGCGAGGACGTGGTGGCCATCACCGCCGCCATGCTCCACCCCACGGGCCTCAACAAGTTCGCGGACGCCTACCCGGAGCGCATCTTCGACGTGGGCATCGCCGAGCAGCACGCCGCCACCGCCGCCACCGGTATGGCCATGAACGGCCTGCACCCGGTGGTCGCGGTCTACGCCACGTTCCTCAACCGCTGCTTCGACCAGGTGCTCATGGACGCCGCCCTGCACCGCCAGGGCGTCACCTTCTGCCTGGACCGCGCCGGGGTCACCGGCAACGACGGCGCCAGCCACAACGGCATGTGGGACATGTCCATCCTCCAGGTGGTCCCCGGACTCCGCCTGGCGGCCCCCCGTGACGCCGAACGCCTTCGCGTCCTGCTCAACGAGGCCGTCGCCGTCGACGACGCCCCGACCGTCGTCCGCTACCCCAAGGGCGCGGTCGCCGAGCAGGTGGACGCGGTCGGCAAGGTCGGCTCCATGGACCTGCTCCGCCGCGCCGCCGACGACGGCCACGCCAAGGACCTGCTCATCGTCGGAGCGGGCACCATGGCCCAGGTCGCCTGCGAGGTCGCCGACAGGATGGCCGCCCAGGGCATCGGCGTCACCGTCGTCGACCCGCTGTGGGTCAAGCCGCTGGACGACGCCCTGGTCGGCGAGGCCGCCGAGCACAGCGTCGTCGCCGTCATCGAGGACAACGGCCGCACCGGAGCCGTGGGCGACGCGGTGGCGCGCCTGCTGCGCGACCACGACGTGGACGTGCCGGTGCGCACGTTCGGCATCGCGCAGGAGTTCCTGGACCACGCCAAGCGCGACGACATCCTCCGGGAGCAGGGGCTGACGCCCCAGGAGCTGTCCCGCAAGCTCACCGAGACGGTCTCCCGGTACACGGAGTCGCGCAAGTCCGCCGAGGAGCTGGCCGACGAGAACGCCTGAGCGGACACGCGCCGGGCGGCCCCCGCGGGACCGCCCGGCCGCGTCCCGCACGCCGCGGACACCCGGCGATCCGCCCCCCGGACTGTCAGAATGGGGGCATGACCTCTCCCGAGCCCGACCAGCAGGGTCCCGAGGACACCGACGCGCTCCGTGTGGCCGTGATCGGCTCAGGTCCGGCGGGCGTGTACACCGCCGACGCGCTCACCCGGCAGCAGCGGGTCCCGGTCCGTGTGGACGTGATGGACCGCCTGCCCACCCCCTACGGACTGGTGCGCTACGGCGTGGCCCCCGACCACACCAAGATCAAGGGCGTGGCCGGCGCCCTGCGCAGGGTGCTGGAACACCCCGCCGTGCGCTTCGTCGGCGGGGTCGAGTTCGGCTCCGCGCTCACCCGGGCCGACCTGGCCCGCGCCTACCACGGAGTCGTCTACGCCACCGGAGCCCCCGTGGACCGACGCATGGACGTGCCGGGGGAGGACCTCCCCGGCAGCGTCGCCGCGACCGACTTCGTCAACTGGTACTGCGGGCACCCCGACAGCGAGCTGGCGGGGTTCGTGCTCGACGCCGAGGAGACCGTCGTGGTGGGGGCGGGCAACGTCGCCCTGGACGTCGCCCGCATCCTGGCCAAGACCGCCGACGAGCTGCGGCACACCGACATCCCGCAGCCCGTCCTGGACGTGCTCGCCGCCAGCCGCGTGCGCACTGTGCACCTGCTGTCCCGGCGGGGCCCCCTCCAGGCCAAGTTCACCGCGCCGGAGCTGCGCGACCTGCTGGCCCTGCCCGGAGCCGACGTGGTGGTGCCCGCCGACCAGGTGGACGTCGACCCCACCGCCGTGGGCACCGGGACACACGAACTGCGCATGGTCGCCCGGGCCGCCCGCACCAACCTCAGGCTCCTCCAGGAACACGCGCGGAGCGCCCCGGCGGGGCGTGCGCGTACCGTTCGCCTGCACTTCTGGGCCCGCCCCCAGGAGGTCCTCGGAGAGGACCGCGTCACCGGTGTGCGGGTCGAGCACACGCGTCTGGACGACGACGGACGCCTCGTCGGGACGGGGCGGACGACGGACCTGGACGCCGGGATGGTGCTGCGCTCGGTCGGCTACGCGGGCGCCCCGCTTCCGGGGGTGCCGTTCGACACCCGGGGGCGCACGGTGCCGCAGGAGGACGGCCGCGTCCTGGACGGCGGGGGCCGGGTGGTCCGCGGGGACTACGTCGCGGGGTGGATCAAGCGGGGGGCCACCGGGGTGATCGGCACCAACAAGTCCGACGCCGCGGGAACGGTCAGGGCACTGTTGCAGGACGCCCCCGCGCTGCGCGAGGCGGCCCCGGCCCTGGTGCCGCTGGAGCAGGTCCTGGACGAGCGCGGGATCGCGCACAGCGACTACGACGACTGGCTGCGCATCGACGAGGCCGAGGCCCGCCAGGGAGCGGAGCTGGACCGCGGCGAGCGGGTCAAGCTCCACGGCTGGGACGCCTACCGCAAGATCGTCGACGGCTGATCAGGTGACCTCGCCCGGTGCGGCGCCGTAGGTGTTGCAACCGTCCACGGTCTCCTCGGACCAGCCCTGTTCGAGCCAGAACGCCCGGTTGCTCGCGCTGCCGTGGGTGTCGAGGTCCCCGCCGCCGTTGAAGTTGGCGTTGACCGTCTCCAGCGCGTCCTCGTCGCCGCCGGTGATCCCGCGCAGCCCGATCCCGGCCATGCACTCCGCCTGGAGTTCGGTGCGCCGGAGGGTGTCCAGCTCGTCCTCCTCGCTCCCGGCGTTCCAGCGCATGTCGTGCGAGACGTTGAGGATCCCGGTGGCGAACTGCACGTGGTGGCCGTACTCGTGCCCCATCAGCGCGATCCAGACGTTCTCGCGTTCGTCCACGGGGATCTGGGCGCTGAGCTGGCGGACGTTGGGCAGGACCACGGTGATGCGGTTCCAGTCGCTCTCGTAGTACGCGAGCGTGTAGCCCTCCTCCTCGCCTGTGTCGGGGGACTCCCGGGTGACGGTGATCTCCGGGCTCCGGGAGGACAGGCCGAGGTCGTCCATCACCGGCGCCCAGAGCGTGTCCAGGCACTCGCCGGTGGTCGTCGCGAACTCCTGCCACGACTCGTCCGAGCCGATGTCCAGCGCGGGGGTGTCGCAGTCGACCGTGCCGGGCGCCGGGGCGTCGTAGAGGGGGTGGTCGGCGATGTCGATCTCGACGGCGTTGGGCCGGGCGGCCAGCCCCTCGTCGTAGGAGGCGGACAGGTCGGTGCCGGTCGGCGGCGGCTCCTCCTGCGGCGCGGTGGAGACCATGACGATGCTGACGACGAGGGCGCCGACGGCGATCGTGCCCGCCACGGACGAGCCGACCAGGACGCCGAGGCCGCGGCGGCGCTGCCGGGGCTGCTCCCACTGCTGCTGTTGCGGCCACGCGCCGGGCCCGCCGGGCTGTGCGTAGGGGGCCGCGGGTCCGTAGGGCGCGTACTGGACCGGCGGGGCGTGGGGCGGCCGGGCGAGGTTCTGCCCCGCCTGCGGATACTGCTGCCCCGGTGCTCCGTACGGGGCGGGCGCCCCGGGCCGGTGGAAGGCGTGGGTGGTTCCCGGACCCGGCTGGTGCGCGCCGTGGAGCCCCGGTGGACCCTGGTGGGCCTGCGGCCATGACGAGGTCTGCGGCCCCTGCGGCCGCGCCCCCCGGAAGGGGAGGGGCGGCACGTGTGGACCGGTGGTGAGGGGGCCCTGGGCGGGCCGCTCCTCCGAGGGGGAGGGCGGTCGGCCGGTGTCGGCGCCCGGCGCCCGGGCGTCCGCGGGGGGCCCTGCGGCTCCGGGGGCCGCGGACCGGGGCGGGGCCGCGTCGGCCCCGTCCTGTCCCTGGCGGTGTGACGGCGGCTCCTGCCCCTGGAAGGAAACCGGCGGGCCGGGGTCCACCCTGTCGGGGGCCCCGTGGGGAGGGGGGTCTGCGGGGCCGGGCTGGTCGGATCTGGGGGCGTCGTCCCCCTGCAGCTCACCGCCGGGTCGGTTCTCCACGGGTCCGTCCTCGCTAGGGTGCCGGCGCCCACCGGGCCGGGGCGGATCAGCCTGGGCGAATCCGACAAGTTACACAGACGTCCAGTATGGGGCCTAAGAGGGCGTACCGATGGTAGCCGACGTGCTGCTCTCCGGTGGCCGGTACCGGACCCCCAGGCCCGTCAACAGGTTCTGAAGCTCGGACTCGAAGAGTGGTTCCATGTCGTGCATCACGAAATCGAGGTGCTGGAACACCTCCATGCACACGACTCCGTACAGGCGCACCCAGCAGCTGCTCAGCACCATGATCGCCTCCACCGGGATGTGCGGAGCCGAGAAGCCGCAGCTGTCGGCGAAGGCGCGCAGTTCACGGGCGAGCTCGGGGGTGATGCGGTCCCCGTCGGGCAGAGGGAAGCGCTCCTCCGACAGCAGGCGGTCGAAGAGCGTGTAGAACGTGGCGCCGAACCTGCGCCCCGCCTCCAGCGCCGGAGCCGGGTCGGCCTCCGGGTCCAGTCGGGCGCGCGGGCCGAACATGGTGGCGAACTCGGCGGTGTGGTGGATCGCCCAGGATCGGAACGCCCGCAGCGAGGTGAGGATGCGCAGGTCCGTCTCCTCGTCGGGCACGCTGGCGTCGGCCTCGGCCACCGCGTCGGCGAGCTCCGTGAACATGTCCGCGGTGATCAGGATGAGCAGGGAGTCGATGCCGGACACGTAGCGGTACAGCCCGGGTGCGGTCATGCCCATCTCGCGGGCGATGGCCCGCAGGGAGACGCCCGAGGTCCCGTTCTCGACCAGGTGTCGGCGGGCGATCCCCTTGATCTCGGACAGTGTGGCCTCGCGCACACGCTCGCGGCGGGTCGGTCGGCCGATCCCCCGGTCCAGCTGGGATTTCGTCATGTACTGCGGTACACCCCGTCTCGGGCGCCAGGTCAGGGCGCTGTCGGTCCTCGTTGACGATATTGACAGCGTAACGGTCGCACGCTTTAGTGAACGCCGTTAGCAAACACCGTTGACGGACTTGTGGACCGTTCGCTGAGAGGGCGGCGTATGCCGACACACACCGGGCTTTTCGGGCGCATCGGCCTGGGGGCGCACCGCTGGCGCTGGGCCGTCCTGACCGCCACCGCACTCTTCGCCGTCTTCGCGGCCGTGTGGGGGTCGGGCGTCTTCTCCGACGTGAGCGAGAGCGGGTTCGAGGACCCGGGATCGGAGTCCTCCGAGGCCACACGCGTCCTGGAGGACGAACTGGGCCACGACGACGTCGACATCGTCGCCGTCTACCGCAGCGACGAGATCCAGGTGGACAACCCCACCTTCGCCGCCGCCGTGCAGCGTATCGCCGACGGCATGCCCGACGCCGTCGCCGACTTCGACGTGTACCTCGACGAGGAACTCGCCGAGACCGAGCGCGGCATGCTCGTCTCCGAGGACATGCAGGCCACGTACATCCCCGTGACCCTCACCGGGGAGACCCACGCCGACCGCCTCCACCAGTACGAGGAGGTCGCCGAACACCTGGAGTCCAGCCCGCTGGAGGTCCACCTGGGCGGCCCCGTCGCGGTCGAGCACGAGCTCTCCGAGACGGCGGAGACCGACATCGTCCGCGCCGAGCTCGTCACCCTTCCTGTGCTGCTGCTCCTGCTCGTCCTGATCTTCGGCGGCCTCATCGCGGGCCTGGTGCCGCTCGCCGTCGGCGGACTGGCCATCCTCGGTTCCCTCACCGTCCTGCGCGCCCTGACCTACGTGACCGACGTGTCGGTGTTCGCGGTCAACGTCGCCACCATCCTCGGCCTGGGGCTGGCGATCGACTACGGCCTGTTCATGGTCAGCCGGTTCCGCGAGGAGCTGGGGCGCGGGCGGGAGATCGGCGACGCCGTCCGCCGTACCGTCGACACGGCCGGGCGCACCGTGGCCTTCTCCGGTATCACCGTGGGCATCGCCTTCGCCGGCCTGCTGTTCTTCCCCCAGCCCATCCTCCAGTCGATCGGCTGGGGCGGCATCGCCGTCGTCCTGTTCGACCTGCTGGCCGCCCTGGTCTTCCTGCCCGCCCTGCTGGCGGTGGTCGGCCGGCGGATCAACAGCCTCAGGATCCCCCTGCCCCGACGCACCGTGACCGGGACCGTCCACGAGAACGCGGGCGCCTGGGCGCGCCTGGCCAGGACCGTGATGCGCGGCCCGGCCGTGTCCCTGGTCGCGGTCGGCGCCGTCCTGCTGGTCTTCAGCTCCGGTCTGGCCTCGACCCAGCTCGGCTCCACGGACCAGCGCTACCTGCCGGGGGATGCGGGGAGCCGGATCGCCACCGAGTCGGTCGCCGAGGACTTCCCGGCGGGCGGCCTCGGCCGCCTCAACATCGCGGTGGTCGGGGACACGACCGACCAGGCCCTGGAGGACTACACCGAGCGCCTGGAGGCGCTGCCGGAGGCCTCGCTGTCCCGTGTCGAGCGCACCGGGGACGGCATCGCCCACGTCCTGGTCGCCTACCAGGGGGAGTCGGACTCCCCGGAGGTGGCGCAGCTGGTGCGCGACGTGCGCGCCGAGCCCGCCCCCGAGGGTGCCGGGAGGGCTCTGGTCGGCGGGGTGGCGGCCATGCAGCAGGACAACGTGTCCGCGATCGTCGACTCCGTGCCGACGACCGTCGGATTCGTCGCCGCCGCGACCCTGTTCCTGCTGTTCCTCGCCTTCGGGTCGATCGTCCTGCCGCTCAAGGCGGTGATGATGGGGGCCCTGTCGCTGGGCGCCTCCCTGGGCATCGCGGTCTGGGGCTTCCAGGAGGGCGGGTTCGCGGGGCTGCTCGGCTTCGACGCCGTCGGCACGATCGACCCCACCTATCTGGTGCTCATCACCATCGTCTCCTTCGGGCTGGCGATGGACTACGAGCTGTTCCTGCTCAGCAGGGTCCGCGAGGAGTACCTGCGCACGGGGGACAACACCCGTTCGGTGGCGGCGGGCCTGCAGCACACCGGCCAGATCATCACCAGCGCGGCGATCCTGCTCATGGTGGTGCTGCTGGCGATGGGCACCTCCGGCCTGCTGTTCCTGAAGATCATCGGAATCGGCCTGGCCATCGCGGTGTTCGTGGACGCGACCCTGGTCCGCGCGGTCATGGTGCCGGCCACCATGCGCCTGCTCGGCGACGCCAACTGGTGGCTCCCGCGCCCGCTGCGCTGGGTGCACGACCGTATCGGGATCTCCGAGGGCGGGGACGAGGAGGACGGGTCCGCGCCGGGGTCCCCGTCGCGGGACGAGGAGCGGGTGCCCGCCCGGGTCTGACCCGTGCACCGCTCCCCGGCGGCACGCTGCCGGGGAGCGGTGCACGGGACCGCCCGCGCCGAGTGGGCCCGGGCTCGGCGGGGCGGCCGTCACGTGTCACTGAAGCCGTCGGTGCGGGGCAGGGGGATGCACAGGGGGCGGACGGGCCCGGGTCCGGGTCAGACGTGCGGGGCGGGGATCGGCGCGTGGCGCCGGATGGCGTGGTACAGGTCGTTCAGCTCGGGGCGGGGCGGCATGTTCAGCTCTCCCAGCATCCGGGAGGACAGCCGCTGGTAGACGCGTATCGCCTCGGCCGTCCGCCCCGCCTTGTACAGGGCCAGGATCAGCAGCCTGGCCAGGTTCTCCTCCAGGGGGTGGCTGCGCAGGGTGGTGCGCAGCATCCCCACCACGTCGTTGTGGCGGCCGACCTGGATGCTCAGTGCGGCGTACTCCTCCAGTACCACCAGGCGGACGGTCTCCATGAAGTCGCGCTCGTCGTCGAAGGCGATTCCGGGCAGCTCGCCGAGGAGGGGGCCCCGCCACAGGCCGAGCGCCTCCCCGAACATCTCCGCCGCGCGCCCCGGCTCCCCGTGCTCACGGAGGTCGCGCGCGGCTTCGACGTGGATGTGGAACAGCGTCAGGTCCAGCTGGTCCAGCCTGGCGACGAGCCGGTAGCCGTCGGACCCGCTCTCGATGCGGACCTGCCGGTGGGCCGGCAGGCCGGCCAGCGCCCGGCGCAGGCCGGACACGTACTTGTGCACCAGGTTGTTGGCGTAGGCCGGGTAGGTCGATCCCCAGACCATGCCGATGATGCGCTGTGTGGTCAGTGACTGGTTGACGTTGATGGCCAGTGCGGCGAGTACCGCACGCTGCCGGGGGGCTCCCAGGGGGAGGAAGACGGTGCCGTCGGTGACCGCCAGCTCGCCCAGTACTGCCAGGGTCGTGGTCTCAGGCTGTGTTCTGTGCATTCAGGAGCCTTTCCAGCTGACTCTTCCTCGCGTTGACGTGCTCCTGCTTCTTCCGGTTCTCCGGTCCCTTGTTCCTTGTTCCGGCGCCGGAAGACCTCCAGGGCCTGCGGGATCGAACAGCGCTCCCAGCTGTCTTCGTGCCGCCGGGGGCGCGGCGACTCGATCATAAACACGCAGGCCATGCCTGTAAGTAATGGATAAGTTCCGCTCCGGCGTTGACCGCGGCGGCTTCGCAGCCCCGGGGGTTGCGGACAAGGCCCAGGCCATCTCTTGTGTTGATAGTCACAATCCAATGATGATCATGGAACTTGATCAATTGCGCGTGCATCGACGCAGGTCGACGTGGCGTGCACGGAAAAATGCGAACTTTTTTCGCGATTCGCCTTCAGGTCTTGTTCAGGGCTGCTTCAGGGCGCGTCCTGATACTCGGACCTTGTACGGAGGCGGCCCGTGGCCCGCCCGCCCCCGACACGGGAACCACCCTTCTTTGCCGTTCCGAACCTCGTCCCCCGACACGGAGAGACCTCCCGCCTGGGGAACGTGAACGAAAGGGAAGCACATGAACCAGACATCGACCAGCACGCAGCCGACCGCCGTAGCCACCGGGACCACCGACCGCGACACCCTCGCCGGGCTCGACCCCGAGATCACCGGCATCCGCGAACTCGACTACGACTCGACGGTGCCTCGGGGGCTCGTCCACCGCAACGCCGTCTCCGAGGTGTTCGTCACCGACTCCCAGCAGACGGGGGAGAGCAGCTTCGACGTCGCCGCCCAGCTCCCCCGCGGCCACGTCATGCTGGAGTCGCCCGCCTACGACCTGCCCCTGATCCTGGAGGCGTGCCGCCAGACCGGTGTGCTGATCTCCCACCGCCACCTGAACGTCCCCATGGACCGGGCGTTCATCATGCACCGCATGTCGCTGGACATCACCGACCTCGACGGGCTGCGCCAGAACTCCGAGCCCGCCCGCCTGCTGATCCGCGCCAGCGCCGACCTCTACCGCAACCAGGCCGGCAAGCTGCGCGGCTACGACTTCCGGGGCGACGTCCTGCTGAACGGCACCGAGGTGGCCAAGGCCACCGGCGCGCTCATCTTCGTCAGCAAGCTCGCCTACCAGGCGCTGCGCAACAAGGGCCGGGACGCACTGGACTGGAGCAAGGGCCCCGCGCCCAGGGCGGTTCCGGCACGGCCCTCGGTCGTGGGCAGGCGCGACCCGCGCAACGTCGTCATCACCGAGCCGGTACAGCGCGGAGAGGACGGCTGGAAGGCCACCGTGGTCCCCGACCACAGCCACCCGCACCTGTTCGACCACCCGCTGGACCACCTGCCCGGCAACCTGCTCATCGAGGCCGCGCGCCAGCTGGCGGTGGCCGCCGTGGCCCGCTCCAGCGGACTGGACCCCGCCACCCTCGCCCCCGTCGCGGTGGAGGCCTCGTTCTCCTCGTTCTCCGAGAACGACCTCCCCTCCGTCGTGGAGGCCGACCTGACCCCGTTCCGCAGCGACGCGCGGTTCGGCCCGGTCATGGGCGCGGACGTCCGCGTCATCCAGCAGGGCGTCGCGGGCAGCACCTTCCGGATCGAGGTGGCCCAGTGGTCCTGAAGCGCATCGAGGCCGTCGTGTGCGACTACGGCGGCGTGCTCACCAACCCGCTCATCGAGACCCTGGAGCACTTCGCCAGGACCGCCGGTCTGACCCCCGACGCCATCCTCACCGCGATGGGGGCCGCAGCCGAGCACAACGGCGCCGACCCCATGGCGCTGCTGGAGGTCGGGGCGATCACGGAGGCCGACCTCGTCTCCCAGATCACCGCCGAGCTGCCGGAGGGGGGATGGGCGCTGCCCGAGGGCCGGACCTTCGGAGAGACCTGGTTCGCCGGGCGCACCGGCAACCACGAGTTCGCGGAGTTCCTGGGCGGACTCGGCGCCGACGGCTACCGCATCGCCCTCCTCACCAACAACGTCATCGAGTGGGAGGAGCTGTGGCGGGCCACCGTCCCCGCCGACGAGCTCTTCGAGGTCGTGGTGAACTCCGCGCACGAGGGTGTGCGCAAACCCGACACCGAGATCTACGAGCGGCTCCTGGCGAGGCTCGGCCTGGCGCCGGACCGCTGCCTGTTCGTGGACGACCTGGAGGCGAACCTGGAGCCCGCCGCGAAGCTGGGCATGGCAACGGTCCGCTTCCGGGACAACGCCCAGGCCATCGCCGACGTGACCGCCCTGCTCGACGGGGCGGTTCAGCCGGTGCGGGCTGCCGAGGGGGTCCTGTGAGCCTCCCCGGCCCCCACCCGCCGGTCCTGGTGGTCGGCGCCGGCCCCACCGGGCTCGCCGCCGCGTGCACCCTGCTCCAGAACGGCGTCCCCTGCCGCGTGGTCGAACGCCGCGCCGGGATCGCCGAGGAGCCCAAGGCGCTCATCCTGTGGAGCGGGGCCCTGGAGGTCCTGCGCAGGCTCGGTGTCCACGAGAGGGTGATCGGCCAATCCCTCCCGCTGGCGTCGGCGTCCTACTTCTCCAGCGGCCGCAGGATCGGCGGGGTGCGCTTCGGCGGCCTGGAGGGGACCGCGTTCCCCGGGCCGGTCTGCCTGCCCCAGCCCGGTACCGAGCAGGCGCTCCACGACCGCCTCCTCGAACTCGGCGGGTCCGTGGAGTGGTCCACCCAGGTCCACTCTGTGGCCCCGGCGGGGGAGGGGATGCGGGTCGTCCTCGGTCCCTCCGGGGACCCGGACACCCGGGAGGAGTCCACCGTCCCCTGGGTGGTGGCCGCGGACGGCAGCCGCAGCGCGGTCCGCGAGTCGCTGGGCGTGGCCTTCGAGGGCGACACCTACGACCGCGTGTTCCTGCTCAGCGACGGGGTCGTGAGCGGTCCCGTGCCGGAGCGGGAGGCCCAGTACCACCTCACCCCCGACGGGGTGCTGGTGATCGTGCCGCTGCCGGGCGGCGGCCACCGGGTCTTCTTCGACACGGCCCCGGACGGGGAGACCGAGCCGCCCGGCGACGAGCTGCTCGCCCGGCTGCTCGCCGAGCGGGGACCCGGCGGGCTGCGCATCGAGAGCGTGTGGTGGCGCAGCCGCTTCCGGGTCCACGCTCGGGTGGCGCGCGAGTTCCGGCGCGGGCGCGTCCTCATCGCCGGGGACGCGGCCCACCTGCACAGCCCGGCGGGCGGCCAGGGACTCAACACCGGTATCCAGGACGGCTTCGACCTGGGCTGGAAACTGGCCTCCGTGCTCCGGGGAGCTCCGGAGTCGCTGCTGGACAGCTACCCGCTCGAACGCCGCCCCACGGCCCAGACGGTGGTGCGCAGCGCGGACCAGCAGACCCGCACGTGGATGGTGCGGGCGCCTCTGGCCCGCCTGGTCCGCGACACGCTCATGCGCGTGCTCTCGGCGTCGGGTCTGTTGGAGAAGCGCCTGGTGCCGCAACTGGCCCAGATCTCCCCGGACCTGCGGGAGAGCCCCGCCGTCACCGCGCCACCGCCCGGATGGCGGGCGCGAGACGCGGTGGGGGGAGCGCTGCCCGGCCGGCGGATCGGCGACGCGCCCCTCGTCCCCGTGGCCGGGACGGAGGCCGACAGCCTCCACGCCTACCTGGCCTCCGGGCGGCAGGCGCTGCTGGTCGGCGGCTCCTCCCGCAGGGCGGCCGACGCGGCGGCGGAGCTGCGGGACGCGGTTCCGGCGGACGTGGACGTGCTGCTGCTGACCGGGCGCGAAGGCGGGGCCCCGGACTCCCCGGGCCACGACGTGGCCCGGCTGGGGCCGTCGAAGGCGGCGGCCGGTGCCGGGTGGGTGGTGCACGTGCGCCCCGACGCGGTGGTGGCGTCGGTCGCCGTCCTGGACGCCGGCTGGCGTGCGCGGGACTTCCTCGACGCCGCGCCGCTGCCCGGAGCCGAGCGCTCCCTCAAGTAAACGATATGTGAACCCTATTGTTTAGGTGAATGATCGTCGCATGTTTATACGATACTGTGGCGACGACGGTACACGCCGTGGCGGTCGGAGCACTCCGACCGCCACCGGCGGTCCCGCGCGCACAAGACGAACGGGGGTGACACGATGCTCGACGCGTTGACCGGGCTGACCACGCGCAGACCCTGGTGGGTGCTGGTCGCCGCCCTGCTGGCCGTGGTCGGGGCCGTGGTCCTCGGATCCGGTGTCGCGGACCGCCTCCGCGCGGGCCAGGGCACCGAGGACCCCTCCTCCGAGTCGGCCCTGGCGGGCGACGTCCTGGAGGAGCACTTCCCGGACAGCAGGCCCAACCTGATCCTCCTGGTCGAGGCGGAGGAGGGGGTGGACGACCGCGAGGCCGCCGGCACAGCCCTCGGCCTGGCCGAGGGACTCGCCTACGAGGACTCCGTCGCCGGAGTCACCTCCTACTGGCAGACCGGCTCCGAGGAGCTCAAGTCCGACGACGGCTCCCGAGCCCTCATCGCCGCCCACGTCAGCGGTACGGAGGACGTGGCGGGGCCCGCCGTCGCCGAGATCGCCGAGGAGTACGGCGGGGAGCACGGCCCCCTCACCGTCAGCGTCGGCGGACAGACCGCCGTCCTGAACGACATCGAGTCGACCATCGCCGACGACCTGCTGCGCTCGGAGCTGATCGCCCTCCCCCTCACCCTGCTCATCCTGGTGTGGGTCTACGGCAGCGTCGTCTCGGCGGTCCTGCCCCTGCTGGTCGGTGTGGTCGCCATCATCGGGACCAACGCCGTCCTGTACGTGATCGCCGGGTTCACCGACGTGTCGGTCTTCGCGCAGAGCCTCACCATCGCCCTCGGACTCGGCCTGGCGATCGACTACGCCCTGCTCATGGTGCGCCGGTTCCGGGCGGAACTGGCCGCGGGGGCCGACCCGCGCACCGCCACCGCCGTCACCGTCCGCACGGCCGGACGCACGGTGGTGTTCTCCGCGCTGGCCATCTCCGCGGCCCTGGCCGCGATGCTGCTCTTCCCCCTCTACTTCCTGCGGTCCTTCGCCTACGCGGGTGTGACGGTGGTGACGCTGGCCGCCCTCGCCTCGCTGGTGGTGCTCCCGGCCCTGCTCACCCTCCTCGGCCACAGGGTCAACTCCCTGGACCCGCGCCGCCTGCTCCGCCGCCATGACGGCGCGGCCGAACCCCTCTCCCCGGAGGACGCCGCCGACCGGCGCTGGCAGCGGCTCACCCGCCTCGTCATGCGGCGCGCGCCCCTCTTCGCCGTGGTGGCGCTCATCGTCCTGGTCGTCGCCGGGCTGCCGTTCCTCCGGGTGGAGTTCGGCATGGCCGACGACCGCCAGCTGCCCTCCGGAACCGAGTCGCGCCAGGTCATGGACGTCATCCGCGACGACTTCGGATCGACCGCGACCGGGGCCGTCGACGTGCTCGTCCACAGCCCCCCGGAGGACACCGACACCGACGACCTCGAGGCCTACGCGTCCGCGCTGTCGTCCCTGGACAACGTCGAGGAGGTCCGCTCGCCCCTGGGCGTCCACACCGACGGCGCCAACACCCGAGCCCGCACCCCCGTGGACGCCCTGCGCGAGTCCGAGGACCTCGCCTACCTCCAGGTGATGCCCGCTCCCGGGGTGGAGGACATCTCACCCCAGAGCCAGGACCTGGTCCGCGACATCCGCGCGGTCGACACCCCGCTGGAGACGTCCGTCTCCGGGCAGGCCGCGGCCGTCGTGGACGCGCAGGCCGCCATCGCCGAGCAGCTCCCGCTCGCGCTGACGGCCGTCGTCGCGAGCATGCTCGTCCTCGTCTACCTGCTCACCGGAAGCCTGGTCCTGCCGCTGCTGTCGGTGCTCTTCAACGGGCTCAGCCTCACCGCCATGTTCGGAGCCGTGGTCTGGGTCTTCCAGGACGGCAACCTGAGCGGGCCGCTCGGCTTCACCCCCACGGGGTTCATCGACACGGCCCTGCCGGTCCTCATGTTCTGCATCGCCTTCGGCCTGTCCATGGACTACGGCGTCTTCCTGCTGTCCCGGATGCGCGAGGAGTACGACCGCGTGGGCGACCACCGCGCGGCCGTCGAACTCGGATTGCGGCGCACCGGCGGCATCATCACCGCGGCGGCCGTCACCCTGGCCGTCGTCCTGGTCGCCATCGGAGCCTCCAGCGTCACCAACACGATGATGCTCGGCTGGGGCGTGGCCCTGGCCGTGGTCGCCGACGCCACCGTCGTCCGCTGCCTCCTGGTCCCCTCGGTGCTGCGCCTGACCGGGCGGGCCACCTGGTGGGCTCCCGCACCCCTGCGCCGTTTCTACCGGGCCTTCGACGCCACCCTCGGGGAGGGCGCGGCCGAACCCGTCCGGCGGGACCGGCCCACCGGAGACGCCCCCGCGCACCCCGACACCGCCGCGACCGGCCGTCCCGCGACCCCGGAGGCCGGATCCGGGCCCACCGGAAGCACGGGGCACGACAGGAAGAACACCGAGGTGGCCCATGCCCGGGACTAGAAGGGCTCTCATCGCCGGGGCGGGTGCCGCGGCCGTCGCCGCAGCCGTCCTCGTCCTCCTGCCCGCCGGCGGTTCGGAGACCGCGGCGGAGCCGGCGCCCACGGCCGAGGAGCGTGCCGAGGCCACCGCCCGACGGATGGCCGCCGCCGACATCGTCGACGTCCCCGTCTCCTTCACCGTCACCAACGGCAACGACTCCCGTCTGCCGTGCAACAGCGACGGCGGGGAGTACACCGTCCGCGGCCACCTGACCGCGCCGGCGTCCGTGCTCGGGGAGGAGGAGCCCGCCGTCACCGTCTACCAGCACGGGCAGGCGGCGGGGGAGTGGTTCTGGCGCCTGGACGAGCCCGGGCTGCACCACACCGAGGAGATGGCCCTGCTGGGCCAGGCCTCCCTCACCCTGGACCGGCTCGGCTACGGCGCCAGCGACCGCCCCGACGGGATGGCCCTGTGCCTGGGCAGCCAGGCCGACATGACGTCGCAGGTCATCGCCCAGGTCCGAGAGGGCGACTACACGGTCGGGGACGCCCCGGCCCTGGAGGGCGGCGTCCCCGCCTTCGACCACGTCACCCTCGCCGGACACCACAGCGGCGCCCAGATCTCCCAGATCACCGCCTACTCCTTCGAGGGCGCGGAGGCGCCCGACGCCCTCGTCCTGATGGCCTGGAGCGGCACCGGCGTCACCGACCGCGCCAACGCGCGCTTCTTCGGGGGCCTGGCCTCCTGCATGCAGGGCGGGGTCCCCGCCGACGCAGGGGCGGGGCCGCCCGACCCCGACGGGGAGGACCCCGCCGGATACACCTACGTCGACGTCGGGGACACGTCCTTCACCAGGGCCAACTTCCACGACACCTCCACCTCGGCCGCGGCGCTCGCCGCCCCCCTCCAGGACCGCACCCCCTGCGGCGACCTGGGGACCCAGGTGGAGGCGCTCTCCACGGACATGCGCCGCGTGGACCGGATCGACGTGCCCGTCCTCTTCGCCTTCGCCGACGGCGACACGCGGGTCGGGGAGGGCGCCTCGCACGCCGCGCTCTTCACGGGAGCGCCCGAGAGCGAGACCGTCACGGTCGCCGACGCCGGCCACTTCCTCGTCCTCGAACCGGGCGCCGCAGCCCTGCGCGAGGACCTCGCCGCATGGCTGGAGGAACGGTGAACCGCACGGGACCCCGACGGACCGGCCCCCACGCACGCCAAGGAGCACCCATGTCCCGCCCCCTCGGACGTGCCGTACGCGTCGCGGCCGCCGTCGCCGCGCTCCTGACGGTCGCGGCCACCACGGCCGCGACCCCCGGCCCCCTCCCCGGGAGCTCGTACGCAGCCCCGGGCGGGGACGTCCCCGCCACGGCGTCCGCCTCCGCTCCCACCGCCACCGCGGCACTGCCCGAGGGGGTGGTGGACCTCCCGGTGGAGTTCACCGTCGACAACGTCAACCGCACCCGCGGCCAGTGCTCCGCCGACGGCGGGGAGTACACCGTGCGCGGCCACCTCACCGCGCCGGCGGAGGTGTTGGAGGCCGACGCCCCGGCCGTGTCCCTGCTGGTCCACGGCACCAACACCGGCGAGTGGATCTGGCGTCTGGACGTCGAGGGGCGCAACTACGTCAACGAGCTGGCCGCCCGCGGGCACGCCTCGGTCACCATCGACCGCCTCGGCTACGGCTCCAGCGACATCCCCGACGGCTTCGCCAGTTGCAGCGGCGCCCACGCCGACATCGCGAACCAGGTGGTCGAGCAGCTGCGCGGGGGCGGGTACGAGGTGGACGGGGGTGAGCCCACGGCCTTCGACACCGTGGTCATGGGGGGCCACTCCAGCGGCGCCCTGGTCGCGGAGACCGCCTCCGTCTCCTTCGGCAACGTGGACGGCCTGCTCCTCACCGGCTGGGCCGCCGTCGGCATCACCGACGACACCAACCGGCGCTTCCTGAGCGCGTACCAGACCTGCCTGGAGGGCGGGGAGGAGCACAGCGGCCCCGGGGACCCCCTCGGATACGTCCACTTCGACCCCACGCTGGAGGACTTCCGCGAAGGGGGGCTCGGCGCCGACGCCGACCCCGCCGTGCTCGCCGAGGTCGAGGAGCACTGGGGCCGCAACCCGTGCGGCGTCATGATCTCCGAACCCATGGCGATCCTCTACGACCTGGACCTCGTCGGCGGGATCGACGTCCCCGTCCACCTGGTCTTCGGCGCCCACGACGTCCTCCGCCAGGGCGTGGAGGGCTACCCCGGGCTGTTCACCTCCAGCCCCGACGTCACCTCCACCACCCTGGACGACGCCGGCCACTTCGTCACGGTCGACGCCGGCTCCGAGCTCCTGTACGACACGGCTGCCGCGTGGTTGGAGCGGCACGCCCCCACCTCCTGACCCTGGAAGGCGAACACCACCATGGCCACGTCACCGACGACCACCTCACCACCGAGTACCGAAGGGGCGCCACCGGGGCGGCCCCCGTTCCTGACCCGGCTCGGAGAGGGACTGGCCCGGCGCCCCGGCCGGGTGATCCTGGCCTGCATCGCGCTGGCCCTGATCAGCATCGTCCTGGCGGCCGGGACGATGGACCGGCTGCTCCTCAGCCGATTCGAGAGCCCCGGCTCGGAGTCGGAGCGCGTCGAGCAGCTGCTGGACGAGGGCTTCGGCACGGGCAAGCACCACTTCCTGCTGCTGGTCACCGCGCAACAGGGCGACGTGGACTCCCCGGAGGTCGTCGAGGCGGCCACCGCGATGGAGAGGGACCTGGCCTCCCGCGAGGAGGTCGCCGAGACGGCGTCCTACTGGGGGCGCGGGGACTCTCCCGCGATGCGCTCCGAGGACGGCACCCAGGCGCTGATCACCGTGCGGATGGAGGGCAGTGTCACCGAGGCGCGCACGGCCCTCGGCGAGATCTCGCCGGAGTTCACGCGTGACGACGAGGTCCTGCGCGTGGAGGTGGGCGGAGGCGACGAGATCTTCCGCCAGGCCGCCCAGCAGGCGCAGGCCGACTTCGTGCGGGCCGAGCTGATCATCTTCCCGCTGGTGTTCGTCCTCCTGCTCGTCCTCTACCGCCGGGTCTCCGTCGCCGCGCTGACCCTGGCCATGGGGCTCTTCTCGGTGATCGCCACGCTCGCCCTGCTGCGGGGCGTCACCTACTTCACGGACGTGTCCACGTTCGCCGCCAACCTCACGCTCGTCATGGGTGTGGGACTCGGCGTCGACTACAGCCTGTTCGTCATCAACCGCTTCCGGGAGGAGCTCGCGCGGGGCAGGGAGGTCTCCGAGGCGGTCACGCTGGCGGTGTCCAAGGCAGGGCGCACCGTCGCCTTCAGCGGACTGACCGTCGCGGTCGCCCTGTCCTGCCTGATGCTGTTCCCGTTCCCCTTCCTCCAGTCCTTCGCCTACTCGGGTGTGGGCGCGGTGGTGACGTCCGTGTTCGCGGCGCTGGTCATCCTGCCCGCCGCCCTCGCCAAGGTCGGACACCGGGTGCGCCCCAAGCGCGAGCCGGACCCCGACAGCGGGTGGTGGCACTCGACCGCGTTGCGGATGATGCGCCGACCGATCCTGTGGGGCGTGCCCGCGCTGGCCCTGGTGCTCCTCCTCGCCGTCCCGGCCGCCGGTCTCGACTTCGGACTGCCCGACGCGCGGGTGCTGCCCCAGGGCAACTCCAGCCGCGACGTCCAGGACCAGATCGAGTCCAACTTCGTCCAGGAGGAGATGGACGCGGTGCAGGTCCTGGTGGACACCCCGGGGCAGGGGGCCGACACGGCCGCCCTCGGCGCCTACGCCGAGGACCTGTCCCAGGTGGAGGGTGTCTACCAGGTGGACGCGCTCACGGGGCGCTACACCGGGGGCCAGGAGGTCGCCGGGCCCGAGCCCGGGGCCGACGAGCGATTCGGCTCCGCCGACGCCACCTGGTTCTCCGTGGTGCCCAGCGCGGACGCCCTCACCGACGTCGAGGACCTGATCGAGCGCATCCGGGACGTGCCCGCGCCCGGCGACACGCAGATCGGCGGCTACCCGGCCGACCTGACCGACTTCCGTGAGGCCCTGCTGGGCCAGGTGCCGCTGGTGTTCGGGCTCATCCTCGCGATCACCTTCGTCATCCTGTTCCTGATGACCGGGAGCATCCTGCTGCCCGCCAAGGCGATCGTGCTCAACGTGCTCAGCCTCGCGGTGATGTTCGGGGTCCTGGTGTGGATCTTCCAGGAGGGCAACCTGTCCGGGGTGCTCGGCTTCACTGCCAACGGCACGCTGGAGACGACGTTCCCGATCCTGATGTTCTGCATCGCGTTCGGGCTGTCGATGGACTACGAGGTGTTCATGATGTCCCGGATCAAGGAGGAGTACGACCTGACCGGGGACAACACGAGGGCGGTCGCGGCCGGGCTCCAGCGCAGCGGCCCGCTCGTCACGGCGGCCGCGGTCATCCTCGCCGCGTCCTTCGCCACCTACGCCGTCTCCGACGTCCTCTACCTGATGATGCTGGGCATCGGCATGGCGGTGGTGATCCTGGTGGACGCGACCCTCATCCGGGGCGTCCTGGTGCCGGTGTTCATGCGGTTGGCCGGACGCGCCAACTGGTGGGCCCCGGCGCCCCTGAAGCGCCTGCACGCGCGCTTCGGGATCTCCGAGTAGCCGTGGGTCGGGGGCCGCGCGCGGCCCCCGACACCACCTCCCCGGCTACTCCTGCTTGGTCACCCGGGGATGGGTGGAGAGCAGACGCCCCGACAGCTCGTGCAGGGTCCTGACCTCCTGTTCCGACAGCGTGGCGAAGAACTCCGCCTCGGCGTTGGCGACGGATTCGCGCGCCTCCTCCAGGACGCGCGCGGCCTTCTCCGTCGTGGTCACGATGTAGCGCCTCCGGTCCCGGGGGTTGCGCTCCCGTGTGGCCAGCCCCTGCTCCTCCAACCGGTCGACCAGTCCCACCATCACGTTGGGGTCCACGCCGAGAACCCGGCTGAGCTCCTTCTGGGAGGGGTTGGGCATCGACGCGGCGGCGGACAGGACGTGGAACTCGCGGGAGGAGATCTGCTGGGGTCCGAAGATCGACGCGGTGGTCGCCTGCACCAGCTCGCCCAGCTTGATCAGCCGGAAACCGGTCGTGTGCCACAGGGGGGTGTCCCACTCGGCCGCGTTCTCCATAACTCGGTCACCCTCACTCCATAAATAATCACGAGTAATGATTATAGATCAACTATATAATATTTGGGATGTGAAACCATGGCGGACACCCACACCACACCGCTCCCGGCCAGGGAGAGGGCCCTGGTCACCGGTGCGACAGGGCTCCTGGGCAGCAACATCGTGCGACTCCTGCTGAAGCAGGACCAGGAGGTCGTCGCCCTGGTCCGCGACCTGGACCGCGCCCGTACGTTACTCCCCGCCGACCCCCGCCTGCGCCTGGTCCCCGGCGACGTCACCGATCCCGACTCCTACCGGCCCCTCTTCGACGGAGTGGACGAGGTCTTCCACACCGCCGCCTACTTCCGCGAGTACTTCCAGGACCCCTCCCTCACCGAGCCCCTGGAGAGGGTCAACGTGACGGCGACACGACGCGTCCTGGGCGAGGCGGCCGAGGCCGGGGTGCCGGTGTTCGTCCACACCAGCTCCATCAACACGCTGGCGCTGCGCGGGCCGGAACAGCCCGCGGACGAGACGACCCCGCCGCCGGAGAAGTACGCGCGGCTCCGGGTCTCCGAGTGCTACCCCTCCAGCAAGGTCCGCGCCGAGCGGGCGGTGGACGACATGATCCGGTCCGGGAGCACCGGGTCCACCCGTGTCGCGGTGGTCCTGCCCGGGTGGATGTGGGGGCCCGGTGACGCCGGCCCCACCTCCTCGGGACGGCTCTTCCTCGGTGTGGCCAAGGGGGCGGTCAAGGCGGTGCCCAGGCTGTCCAACTACGTGGTGGACGCCCGCGACGTGGCGTACGCGTGCGTGGCCGCGGCCCGGGTGGGCAGGCACGACCGCTACGTGGTGGCCGGGGTCAAGAGGTCCGTGCCGGGGCTGACCGGGGCGGTCGCCGCCGAGACGGGCGTGCGCGCGCCCCGGGCGGTCCCGGCCGGACTGGCGCTGGCCGCCGCGTCGCTGATGGAGCTGCAGGCCCGGCTGAGCGGCGGTGAGCCCACGGCGACCCGCGCGGGCGTGCGCGTCCTGCGCGAGGGCGACGACCGGCACATCACCTCGGGCCTGGCCGAACGCGACCTGGGGGTGGAGTTCCGCTCCGTCGCCGACACCGTCGCCGCGACGGGCGCCTGGTACCGGCAGCAGGGAACGCTTCCCGCCGGCCCGGTCCGGGCGGCCACCGTCGGCTGAACCGCGAAGGGCCCGACCGCCCCGGTCTCGGGAGCTGGTCGGGCCCGTCGCGGTCCCGGTGAGGGGCCCTCGCCCTAGAAGGCCTTCGGGTCGCCCTCGTGGAACCGCTTGCCGTTCACGGCCTCGGACACGCCGACCTTGTCCAGGTACGGGGTGATGCCGCCGGTGTGGAACGGCCAGCCCGCACCGGTGAGCAGGCACAGGTCGATGTCGGCGGCCTCGGCCACGACGCCCTCGTCCAGCATCAGCCGGACCTCCCTGGCCAGTGCGCGCAGCGCCCGGTCCAGGATCTCGCTCTCCTCGGACGGCTTGTCGCCGCCGGAGAACAGCTCCTTCACCTCGGGGTCGATGGTGAAGTCCGGGTCGTAGACGGCCGTCTTGCCCGCCTTGACGATCTCGGCCAGCCCCGCGGAGACCGCGAAGCGCTCGGGGAACGCCTCGTGCAGGGTCTCGGACACGTGCAGCGCGACCGCGGGGCCGACCAGCTGGAGCAGCAGGAGCGGCGACATCGGCAGGCCCAGGGGCGCGACCGCGCGGTCAGCGGTCTCGGGCTCGGTGCCCTCGCCCACGGCGGCCAGGACCTCGCCCATGAACAGGGTGAGCAGGCGGTTGACCACGAACGCCGGGGCGTCCTTGCACAGGACGGCGGTCTTCTTCAGCTTCCTGGCCGTGGCGAACGCCGTGGCCAGGGCGGGGTCGTCGGTCTTCTCGCCGCGGACGATCTCCAGCAGCGGAAGGACGGCGACCGGGTTGAAGAAGTGGAAGCCCACGACCCGCTCGGGGTGGCGCAGCTTCGAGGCCATCTCGGTGATCGACAGCGACGAGGTGTTGGTCGCGAGGATCGCCTCGGGGGAGACCACGGCCTCCACCTCGGCGAACACCTGCTGCTTGACCTCCATGTCCTCGAACACGGCCTCGATGACGAAGTCGGCGTCCGCGAACGCGTCCTTGGTCAGCGAACCGCTGACCAGGGCCTTGAGGTGGTTGGCCTTGTCGTTGCCGACCCGCCCCTTCTTCAGGAGCTTGTCGATCTCGCCGTGGACGTAGGCGACGCCCTTGTCCAACCGCGCCTGGTCCAGGTCGGTCATGACGACGGGGACGTCCAGGCGGCGGGCGAACAGCAGCGCCAGCTGCCCGGCCATCAGCCCGGCGCCGACGACACCGACCTTGGTGACCTTGCGGGCGAGCGACTTGTCCGGGGCCCCGGCGGGACGCTTGGCGCGCTTCTGCACCAGGTCGAACGCGTACAGGCCGGCCTTGAGCTCGTCGCTCATGATGAGGTCGGCGAGCGCCTCGTCCTCGGCGGCGAAGCCCTCGTCACGCGTGCGCGTCCTGGCCTGGGCGACCAGCTCGACGGCGCGGGCCGGGGCCGGGGCGGCGCCGTGCAGCTTGCCCTCGACCGTGAACCGGGACATGTTGACGGCGTTGTCCCAGGCCTCGCCCTTGTCGACCTCGGGACGCTCGACGACGACGTCGCCCTTGAGGACCTTCGCGACCCAGCGCAGGGACTCCTCGACGAAGTCGGCGGGCTCGAAGATCGCGTCGGCGATGCCCATCTCGAAGGCCTGGGGGCCCTTGAGCATCTTGTTCTGGGCGAGCGGGTTGTCGATGATGACCTTGAGGGCCTTCTCGGCGCCGATCAGGTTCGGCAGCAGGTACGTGCCGCCCCAGCCGGGCACCAGGCCGAGGAAGGCCTCGGGCAGCGCCAGCGCGGGGACGCCCGAGGAGATGGTGCGGTACGTGCAGTGCAGCGCCACCTCGACGCCGCCGCCCATGGCCGCGCCGTTGACCAGTGCGAAGGTCGGCACGTCCATCTCGCCGAGCTTGCGGAACACGTCGTGCCCCAGCTTGCCGATGGCCAGCGCCTGCTCGCGGGTCCGGATCGCCGGGACGCCGGTCAGGTCCGCGCCGACGGCGAAGATGAACGGCTTGCCGGTGACGGCCACGGCCACGATGTCGGTGCGCGCACGGGCCGCCTCGATCGCGGCGTCGAGGCTGAGCAGGCCGCCGGGGCCGAAGGTGTTGGGCTTGGTGTGGTCGTGCCCGTTGTCCAGGGTGATCAGGACCGCGGTGCCCGCGCCGTGGGGGAGCTCGACGTCACGGGAGATCGCGTTGGTGACGACCTCGTCCTTGAACAGTTCCCGTGCCTGCTCGATCGCGGTGCTCACTTGCCCCCCTCGTAGTTGGTGTTCTCCCACAGGATGGTCCCGCCCATGCCGAGGCCCACGCACATGGTGGTGAGGCCGTAGCGGACGTCGGGACGCTCGGCGAACTGGCGCGCGAGCTGCATCATCAGGCGCACGCCGGAGGAGGCGAGCGGGTGGCCGATGGCGATGGCGCCGCCCCACGGGTTGACGCGGGCGTCGTCGTCGGCGAGGCCGAAGTGCTCGAGGAAGGAGAGCACCTGGACGGCGAAGGCCTCGTTGATCTCGATGAGGCCGACGTCGTCGATCGTGATGCCCTGGCGGGCGAACAGCTTCTCGGTGGCCGGGACGGGACCGACACCCATGACCTCGGGCTCGACGCCGGCGAAGGAGAAGTCGACCAGGCGCATCCGGGCGTCGAGGCCGAGCTCCTCGGCGACGTCCTCGGCGGCCAGCAGGGCGCCGGTGGCGCCGTCGTTGAGGCCCGCGGCGTTGCCGGGGGTCACGTTGCCGTGCGAGCGGAACGGGGTCTTGAGGCCGGCGAGCGACTCCATGGTCGTGCCGGGGCGCGGCGGCTCGTCCCGGGTGGCCAGGCCGTAGCCCTTCTCCAGGGAGCGGACCAGCATCTCGACCAGGTCGGGCTGGATCTTGCCGTCGGCGTAGGCCTTGGCGACCTTCTCCTGGCTGCGCACCGCGTAGGCGTCGGCGCGCTCCTTGGTGATGCTCGGGTACCGGTCGTGCAGGTTCTCCGCGGTGTTGCCCATGACCAGGGCGGACGGGTCGACCAGCTTCTCGGAGACGATCCTCGGGTTGGGGTCGACCCCCTCACCCATGGGGTGGCGGCCCATGTGCTCCACACCGCCCGCGATCACCACGTCGTAGGCGCCGAAGGCGATGCCCGCGCCGGAGGTGGTGACGGCGGTGAGCGCTCCGGCGCACATCCGGTCGACGGAGTAGCCGGGAACGCTGCGCGGCAGCCCGGCGAGGATCGCGGCGGTGCGCCCGATCGTGAGGCCCTGGTCGCCGATCTGGGTGGTGGCGGCGATGGCGACCTCGTCGACGCGCTCCGGCGGCAGGCCGGGGTTGCGGCGCATCAGTTCGCGGATGACGCGGACGACCATGTCGTCGGCGCGCGTCTCGGCGTAGAGGCCCTTGCCTGACTTGCCGAACGGGGTGCGGACCCCGTCGACAAACACGACATCGCGGGCAGTTCGCGGCACGATGGGCCCTCCTTCTCCAAGGGTGAGTGGACTTGTTGCGCCCATGCTACTCGTCAGTAACAAATTGTGCGAGCGGCGGGGCCGATGACTTCGCGGCGCGGCGGAACCAGGGGCGATCCATGACCTTCGAGGGTTGTCGCCGCCCCCGCGGCGCGCTTGGCTGGACGCGGATCAGGAACAGAAACCTACACAGGGGGCAGAACGTGGGAAGTCCTGACGTACGGGGCGCGGAACACAGGGCGATGCTCCGCGCCGCCCCCAAGGCGCCCGTGCGCCGGCTGTGGGAGCACGCCCGGCCCCACTGGCGCGTGCTCGTCCTCGGAGGAGGGCTGAGCTTCCTCGGGGGCGTCACCAGTCTGGCGCAGCCGCTCATGGCCAAGTACGTCATCGACGAGCTCGGCGCGGGAGGCTCCATCCTCGGCCCTGTCCTCGCCCTGACCGGCGTCATCGTCGGCGGCGCGGTGATCGGCGCCGTCGGCGCCTTCCTCCTGGAGCGCACCGGCCAGAGCGTCGTCCTCGGCGTGCGGCGCACCCTGGTCGGCAGCCTGGTCCGGCTGCGTGTCGCCGAGGTCGACCGGCTCAAGCCCGGCGACCTCGTCGCCCGCCTGACCGCCGACACCACCCTGCTGCGCACCGTCGCCACCAGCGGCATCACCAACCTCTTCACCAGCAGCGTGCTCCTGGTGGGCGGCGTCGTCGTCATGGCGGTGCTCGACCGGACGCTGTTCCTGGTCGCCGCCGGGATGATCGTCGTGGTCGGCCTGCTGATGGGCGTGGTCCTGCCGCGCATCGGCGCCGCGACCAGGGCCGCCCAGGTGGCGCTCGGTGAGATGGGCTCCCACCTGGAACGCGTCTTCGGGGCGTTCCGCACCGTGAAGGCGTCCTCCGCGGAGGACGCCGAGATCGCCCGCCTGGACACCGCCGCCGTCGAGTCCTGGCGCAGGGGGGTGGCGGTCGCCGGGTGGACCGCGGTCTCGGGGACCGCGACCTGGCTGGCGGTCAACGTCGCCTTCCTGACCGTGCTCGCCGTGGGCGGCGGGCTCGTCGCCGCCGGCAACCTGCCCGTCTCCTCGCTCATCGCCTTCCTGCTGCTGCTCTTCTACCTCATGGAGCCGATCAGCACCCTGGTGCAGTCGCTGACCGAGATCCAGACCGGCCTGGCGGCCGTCCGCCGCATCGACGAGGTCTCCGACCTGGACCAGGAGGACACCACTGCCGGTGCGGCCCCCGCCGTCGCCCCCGACCGCCCCGCGTCGGTCGCCTTCGAGGACGTCGCCTTCCGCTACCGCCCGGACCTGCCCCTGATCCACCACGGAGTGGACTTCGAGGCCGGGGGAGCCGGTCTCACCGCCCTGGTCGGGCCCTCCGGAGCAGGGAAGACCACCGTGTTCTCCCTGGTGGAGAGGTTCTACGACGCCACCTCGGGGACCGTCCGCCTGGACGGGACGGACGTGCGGGACTGGCCCCTGGACGCGCTGCGGGCGCACATCGGCTACGTCGAACAGGACGCCCCCGTCCTGGACGGAACCCTGCGCGAGAACCTGCTGATGGCCGCGCCGCACGCCACGGGGGACGACGTCGCCGAGATCGTGCTCCGGGCGCGCCTCACCGAGCTCGTCTCCCGCCTGCCCGACGGGCTGGACAGCGCCATCGGCCACCGCGGGGTGACGATCTCCGGGGGTGAGCGACAGCGGGTGGCGATCGCCCGGGCCCTGCTCCGGCGCCCCCGGCTGCTGCTGATGGACGAGGCCACGTCACAGCTGGACGCCGCCAACGAGAGCGCGCTCAAGGAGGTCATGCTGGAGGCCGCGCGGACCACCAACGTCATCGTGGTGGCGCACCGCCTGTCCACGGTGACCAGCGCCGACCGGATCGTGGTCATGGACGCCGGTCGGGTGCGCGCCGTGGGCACACACGAGGAGCTGGTGGCGGCCGACGAGCTCTACCGCGACCTCGCCGCGGGACAGCTGCTCACCGGTGAGGACCCCTCCGCACGGAGCCCCGCCGGGGCCGCCTGACGGCCGGCCCCGCGAGAGGGCGGGACCTGGACACGCGCGGGGCCGGGGGAACGCGTCCCCCGGCCCCGCGCCGCACGGCCGTCAGAGCAGAGCGTTGGCCTCGCGGTAGCGCCCGGCGGCGTTGTAGGCGCCCGCCAGGTCGCGGCGCAGCCGCAGGGTCAGACGCCGCACCTCCGGGTCGCCGGAGGAGTTCAGCGCCACCCGGTAGGCCTCGCGCAGGGTCTCCACCGCTTCGTCGGTACGGCCCGCCTGGGTGTAGGCGCGGCCTATCCGGTGGTGCACCACCAGGGTGTCCAGGTGGCCCTTGCCCAGGCGTCGCCGCCGCGCGGCCAGGACCATGCGCAGCTGGTTGATCGCCTCGTCGTAGCGCCCGGACATGTTGTGCGCCGCGCTCAGCCCGAGTCGCAGCTCCTCGCGCCGCTCGGTCGAGGCCACGTCCTCGATCGCCCGCTGGTAGTGCGCGACGGCGGCGTCCAGGCGGCCGCTGCGCCGGTAGCACACGGCCAGGCGCATGCGCGCCTCCACCGTGTCCTCGTCCGCGGCGCCGAACTGGCGCTCGCGCTCGCGCAGCAGCAGCTCCCACTGGCCGGAGGCGTCCGCGGGGCGCCCCGCGTCCTCGTACGCCCAGGCCAGGTTCTCCCGGATGATCTCGGTGCGAGGGTGCTCGTCCCCGAAGACCTCGACCGCCTCGGAGAGTGCCAGCTCGAACTGCTGGACCGCCGCCTGGCGGCGCCCCATCTGCGCGTACTTGGTCGCGAGGTTGTTACGTGCGGTGATCGTGTCGGGGTGCTCGGTGCCCAGCCGCTCCACGAGGGCGCGCAGGGTCCGCTCGAGGGAGGCCGCCCGCATGCCCGACGTGGGTGCGGGGGCCCCGCCCGTGTCGGCCTCGGCGCGCTCCTCCGCGAGGGACAGCGTCTCGACGCCTCCGACGGCGACCGGAGCGGGGCTCGGCAGGGCGACCTCCGCCGGTCGCGCCGCTGGTTGTTCCTCGCGCGTGGGTACGGCACTGGCGGTATCAGCGGACCGTGTCCTGGTCGCACCCGTCAACCCGGTCTCGCGCAGCAACGCACGCCAGAACGACAGCAGACTCACCACATTTCCCTGATCGCGCACCGCGGCCTCGCGGCCGTCGGTCGTTACACCCGTAAGAGGTCAAGAAGCCCTGATATTCCAAGGCACGTTTCTATAACTTAATCGGACAGGGGGCTACGGAACAGGCATCAAACACCCCTAGGGGGCGGTGACTTCGATCACGCTTGGATTGAGTAGGTGAGAATCGGGTAAACGTCAGCTTTCCTCGGCGCTCCGCAGAGCTGTGGCCAGGGACTCCGCGGTCAGCCCCACCTGCCATTCTCGGGCCCCGCGCTCGCGCAGGAAAGCCCCTACGGAGTCGGGATCCACGGTCTTCGGCGGTGCCCACGCGAGCCGGCGGACCGCGTCCGGCAGCAGCAGGTTCTCCGTCGGCATCACGATGTCCTCGGCTATGCCCGTGACCGTGGCGCGCGCGGCGTCCAGACGCCGCGCGGCCTCCGGCGCCCGGTCCGCCCAGCGGTTCACCGGCGGCGGTCCGTCACCCGGCGCGTTGGGCCGGGGCAGGTCGGTCTGCGCCATGTCGCGGGCGCGGTTGACGGCCTTGATCCACGTCGTCAGGTAGCGCCGCGCGAGCTTGATCCCGAACTGCCGGATCTTCGCCAGGTCGGTGGTGGAGCGCGGCATCGTCGTCGCCGCCTCCACGATCGCCGCGTCCGGGAGCACCCTCCCGGGCGAGATGTCCCGTTCCTGGGCGATGCGGTCGCGTTCGTACCAGAGCTCGCGCACGGCGGCCAGCGCGCGTTGGTTGCGCACCCGGTGGATGCCCGACGTGCGGCGCCAGGGGTCGGTGCGCGGCTCCTTGGGCGGAGCGGCCAGGACCGCGGCGAACTCCTCGCGCGCCCAGCCGATCTTGCCGGTCTCCTCCAGCTCGACCTCCAGGGAGTCGCGGAGCTCGATGAGGATCTCCACGTCCAGGGCCGCGTACCGCAGCCAGTCCTCGGGAAGGGGGCGCTGCGACCAGTCCACCGCCGAGTGCTCCTTGGCGAGCCTGATGTCGAGCATCCGCTCCACCATGAAGCCCAGGCCGACCCGCGGGTAGCCCAGGAGCCGTCCCGCCAGCTCGGTGTCGAACAGCTGCTTCGGGCGCAGGTTGACCTCGGACAGGCACGGCAGGTCCTGGTGCGCGGCGTGCAGCACCACCTCGGCCTCGCCCACCGCCGTGTCGAGGCCGCTCAGGTCGGGGCACGCGATGGGGTCGATCAGGGCCGACCCCGCCCCGTTGCGGCGCAACTGGACCAGGTACGCCCGCTGTCCGTACCGGTACCCGGAGGCGCGCTCGGCGTCCACCGCCACGGGGCCCGTGCCCGCGGACAGCGCCGCGACCACACCGGCCAGTGCGTCGGCGTCGGCGGTGACCTCTGGCAGGCCCTCCCGGGGCTCCCGCAGCAGCGGCGCCCTCTCAGCGTCGTCGTCGCCTGGTTCGCGGGGTTCTGTCTTGGAGTTCAACGCGTTCGCCACACCACTACGGTATGCGCTGTCGCCACCGGACGTGGAAATCGGGTGGTCCGCACACCGCCCGGAACCCCGCCGTGCGCCGTCCGCGCGCCCGGTCCGGACCCCCGCCTCCGATCGGTGCGGGCACGGAGAAGGGCCGCCGGGCGCGTACCAGCCTCCCCGGCGGCCTCCGTCCCCGAGCTCAGGGCCGCGGGCGCTGGCGGGCGATGTCCGCGACGTCCAGCGGAGGCAGCCCCGCCGCGGACGCGAGCAGCGCCGTCCAGGCGTTGGCGTGCACGGAGAGGTCGTCCGACTGCGGGGTCCACGAGGCGCGCATCTCGACCTCGGTGGTGGCCCCCTGGTCCGCCTTCGTGCCGAAACCCTCGGTGGTGGCGCGGGTGACGGTGCCGCTCAGCGTGTGGTGCGTGGCCTCGGTGGCCTCCAGGGCGTCGGTGAGCCAGCTCCACGCGACCGGTCCGAGAAGCGGATCGGTCGCGATGTCCGACTCCAGTTCGGAGTTGACCTGGCAGACCACCCGGAAGGGGCCGGGCCAGTCGCGGGTGTTCTCGGGGTCGTACAGCACGATGAGACGGCCCCAGGCGATCTCCTCGCCGTCCACCGTCACCTCGGCGGACACGGCGGCGGAGTGGGGGGCCAACCGCTGGGGGGCGGGAATCTCCCCGACGGTGATCTCGGGGCGGTGGAGGGGTGAGTGCAGGGCCTCGACCGCTCGCCGGAACGTCTCATGCGCGTCCTCGGCGCTACCGACATCGGGCATGGTGGAAACGTCAGCCTTCATTCTGTGGTGATCACGCACCGGCGGGTGTCGTCTGAACGTGCTCCGCCGTCCCGCCAGAGGCGGGGGGAGGGGCACGCACCCGACCGTGGCACGAGTCACTGTCCGGGAGTCGGAGTTGGCCCGGCGTGTCGGTGTTTTGTGATGATCTTGGGACCGGTTCGCCTTCTACGGCGTCGGTTCGGGACCTTCGGCCACCCGGGGGACCCGCGGTCGCGGCCCCGCTCGGGCGATCCGAGTGAGAGCACCGGGGCGGGCATGGCACGATCGAGGGGTGACGCTGCAAGAATCTCCTTTCCTCCGTGCCTGCCGGCGCCTTCCCGTGAGCCACACGCCGGTGTGGTTCATGCGCCAGGCCGGGCGCTCCCTGCCCGAGTACCGACGGGTGCGCGCCGATGTGCCGATGCTTGAGGCGTGCGCTCGTCCCGACATGATCACCGAGATCACGATGCAACCGGTCCGCCGGTACGACGTCGACGCCGCGATCTTCTTCAGCGACATCGTCGTCCCGCTCAAGGCCATCGGCATCGACCTCGACATCAAGCCCGGGGTCGGTCCCGTGGTCGCCGACCCGATCCGGGACGCGAGCGGGGTCAAGCGGCTCCGCGAGATCGAGCCCGACGACCTGACCTACGTGACCGAGGCGGTCGGCCAGCTCCTCGGCGAGCTGGGCGACAAGCCGCTCATCGGTTTCGCGGGCGCCCCGTTCACCCTGGCCTCGTACCTCATCGAGGGAGGCCCGTCGAAGAACCACGAGCACACCAAGGCGCTCATGTACGGCGAGCCCGAGCTGTGGGACGAGCTGATGCGCCGCCTGGCCACCATCACGCTGGGCTTCCTGCGCACCCAGATCGAGGCGGGCGCCAGTGCCGTCCAGCTCTTCGACTCCTGGGTCGGCGCGCTCAGCGCCGAGGACTACCGCACCTCCGTGCTTCCGTACACCTCGTGGATCTTCGGCCAGCTCAGCGAGTACGAGGTTCCGCGCATCCACTTCGGTGTGGGCACCGGCGAGCTGCTCGGTCTGCTCAGCGAGGCGGGAGCCGACGTCGTGGGCGTGGACTGGCGCGTGCCGCTCGACAAGGCCGCCCAGCGCGTCCAGCCGGGTACCGCGCTCCAGGGCAACCTGGACCCCGCGACCCTGTTCGCGCCGTGGGAGGTCGTCGCCGAGCGCACCCGCGACATCCTCTCCCGCGGGCGTGCCGCCGACGGCCACGTCTTCAACCTGGGCCACGGCGTGCTGCCGAGCACCGACCCGGACATGCTCCAGCGCCTCACGGCGTTCGTGCACGAGGAGACGGCCGTCTAGATCGGTTCCCGGCGCGCCCCGCGCTCGCGGGGCACGGCCGGGCCGAACGCCGCGCGCCGGCTCCTGCGGGAGACCGCCCGCACGGACGCCCGGAGCACCGGGGACACACGACACGCATCGGCGGCGCCCGCCCCTCGGGGGACGGGCGCCGCCGCGCACGGTCAACCGGCGGAGTCGGCGTCGCCGTCCGTCGCCTCGGGGCCGCGCCCGGCGCCCTTCTCACCGGAGGCCGCGCCGGTCACGGGCGGTGCGGCCTCGGCGGTGGCGCCACCGGTCGCCCGGTCCCGCCCCTCGTCTGCCGGCGCCCCCGCGGGTGCGGCCCGTCCGCGCCCGGAGGCCGCGCCGCGTCGGCGCGAGCGGTACCACCACAGCGGGCCGGCGCCCAGCACGGCGGCCAGGACCAGGAACGGCAGCAGCCAGCCCACGGCCACGGCGACGCCCCCGCCGAGGGACGCCAGCGCGCGCCACCCGCGCTCCAACCCGCCGAGGAAGCCGATGCTCTCCTCTGAGGGTTCCTCCAGATAGGTCTGCGGCGGAGTGAGCTGGAGGTTCACCGTCGAGTACGCGGTCTGGTTCGTCAGCGACTCCAGGCGTGCCTGGAAGGCCTCCAGCTCCGACTGCCGGGTCTGGATCTCGCTCTCCACCCGCAGCAGGTCGTCGACGTCCTCGGCCTCCTCCAGGTAGCCGCGCAGCGTCTCCAGCGAAGCCTCGGAGGACGCGATGCGGCTCTCGACGTCCGCGACCTCCTCGGTGACGTCCTCCACGGAGCGCTCCAGGTGCGACCGGTCGCCCAGCTCGGCCAGGGCGTCCAGCGCCCCCTCGTACCCGTCGTTGGGGACGCGCAGGGTCAGGAAGCCCTCAGGGGTGCCGCTGGAGGGAGTGGAGAGACTCTCCGAGGCGACGTAGCCGCCCGCCCCGATCGTGAGCTCCTTGGCCAGCTCGGAGGCCTCAGGGACGTCGTCCACCCGCACGGTCAGGTCGGCGGTGTGGATGAGGTCGCGCTCGCCGACCTCCACGTCGGCGCCGACCGAGGAGGAGGCGCTCTCCTCCTCCACGGCCTCGCCGCCGCTGTCGGCGCTCTCGACGAGCTCCTCGGACCTGGCCGGGGCGTCCTCGGCGGCCCCGCCCGCGAAGCCGGCGTCGCCGGAGGACTGAACGGCCCCGCAGGCCGTGAGGAGGAGGGCCGTGAGGCCCACGGAGAACGCCGCCCCGACGACACGACGCGCCGGGGGGACCGCTGAAGTAGCCATGCACCTTCGACGCCTCCCCGTCGGCGCCCGTTGCGGACCTTCGGTAACGACCCCGCAACGGGGTCGGCGCGTCCGTTCCGGGGCCCGCGACCGACGGCGCCCCCGGGGTTGCCGAGCCCCCTGCGCCCCGAGGGGGACCGATGTCACCGTGGGTCAGGAGGTATGGCGGAGCACTGTGACCCACACCATCTGGGAAGCTGGAGACATGTCTGAAGCACCGCACGTCGTCGTGGTCGGCGGAGGAGTCTCCGGACTCACCGCCGCGCACCGCCTCCGTGGTCTCGGCGCCACCGTCACCGTGGTCGAGTCCGCCGACCGCCCCGGGGGTAAGCTCCGCGCCTCCCCGGTGGCGGGAGTGCCCATGGACGCGGGCGCCGAGGCGGTCCTCGCCCGCCGCCCCGAGGCCCTCGACCTGTTCTCCGAGCTGGGACTGGACGACCGGGTGGTGCACCCCGGGCCCGGATCCGCCGCCGTGTACAGCCGCGGCCGCGTGAGACCCCTCCCCGGTGGGCAGCTCATGGGCGTGCCCGGGGACCTGCGTGCCCTCGCCCGCAGCGGGGTGCTGTCGTGGACCGGAACCCTGCGCGCCGGACTCGACCTGGTGCGACCGCGCACACCCGTGCCCGGTGACGTGTCCGTCGCCGCCTACGTCGGCGCGCGCATGGGCCACGAGGTCGTCGACCGCCTCGTCGAACCCCTCCTGGGCGGCGTGTACGCGGGGCGCGCCGACCGCCTCTCCCTGGACTCCACCCTGCCGCAGATCGCGCCGATGGCCCGCCGCGACCGCTCCCTGTCGCGCGCGGTGCACACCAGCCTGCGCGGACGCGGAGCCGCTCCCACCAAGGCCGGGCCGGTGTTCGCGTCCCTGCGCGGGGGCGTCGCCGAGCTCGTCGGCGCGCTCGCCGAGCGCCACGCCGCCGATCTGAGGACGGGGACCCGGGCCGGCTCCCTCGAACGGCTTCCCGGGGGCTGGCGGGTGCACCTGGACGGCGGTGAGCCGATCGCCTGCGACGGCGTCCTCCTGGCGTGCCCCGCCCCGGACGCCTCCCGCCTGCTCGACGGGCACGCGCCCGGCGCCGCGCGCGACCTGGGCGGGGTGCGCTACGCCGACATGGCGCTCGTGACCCTCGTCCTGCCCGCGGACGCCTTCCCGAGGCCGCTGACCGGGACCGGCTTCCTGGTCCCCGCGGGGGAGGGGCTCACCGTCAAGGCGGCCACCTTCTCCAGCAACAAGTGGCCCTGGCTGGCCGAGGCCCTGGCCGCGGCCAACCCCGGCGACGACCTGGTCGCCGTGCGCTGCTCCATCGGCCGGTTCGGCGACGACGCCGTCCTGGAGCGCTCCGACGAGGAGCTGGAGGCTGCCGCGCGCGAGGACCTCGCCCGGGTCACCGGCATGACCGGCCGCCCGGTGGAGAGCCGGGTCACCCGTTGGAACCACGGTCTGCCCCAGTACGCGGTCGGCCACGCCGACCTCGTCACACGCGTCCGCACCGACGTGCACCGGATCCGAGGCCTGGGGGTGTGCGGCGCGGTCTACGGCGGCGTGGGCATCCCCGCCTGCATCGCCGACGCCGACCAGCAGGCGGAACGCCTGTTCGGCGACCTCTCGACCAACGGCCACGGCGGCGGCCAAGACGCCGCCGGAACGAACCAGCAAGGAGTCAACCCGTGACGGGCCAGCAGAACGAAGCCGTCGGCCAGGACGGCACCGACCTCAACAAGCTCATCCGCTACACCATGTGGTCGGTCTTCAAGGTCGACCGCCTCGACGGCGTCGACCGGGGTGCGGCCGCGGACGAGCTGCAGACGCTCCTGGACAAGGCCGCCGAGGGCGGCGTCACCACCCGGGGCAGCTACGACGTGCAGGGCTTCCGCGCCGACGCCGACATCATGTTCTGGTGGGTGGCGGACACCCCCGAGCAGCTCCAGGACGTCTACACGGCGTTCCTCCGCACCGAGGTCGGCCGCGTCGCCACCGCCGTGTGGTCGGTCATGGGCCTGCACCGCCCCGCCGAGTTCAACAGGGGGCACGTCCCCGCCTTCCTCGCCGGGGAGGAGCCGCGCGACAACATCTGCGTGTACCCGTTCGTGCGCTCCTACGAGTGGTACCTGCTGCCGGACGACGAGCGCCGCGCGATGCTCGCCGAGCACGGCCGCATGGCGGCCCCCTACCCGGACGTGCGCGCCAACACCGTGTCCTCGTTCGGCCTCAACGACTACGAGTGGCTGCTCGCCTTCGAGGCCGACGAGCTGTACCGCATCGTGGACCTGATGCGCCACCTCCGGGGCGCCAAGGCGCGCCTGCATACCCGCGAGGAGCTGCCGTTCTACACGGGCCGCCGCAAGAGCGTCGCCGAGCTGGTCGACGCCCTGCCCTAGCGGCGTCCGGGACCGCCCTCCCGGACGCGGACCGGGCACACACGGAGCGCCCCTGCCGCAGGACCAGCCTGCGGCAGGGGCGCTCCGTGTCGCGTGCGGGCCTCAGCCCCGGGCGGAGGAGGACCTCCGCGTGGCCAGGACGTAGAAGGGGATCGTCACGATGAAGCCCAGGACGGCGGCGCTCATCAGGTAGATGAGCGACTGCCCGGCGGGGAGCCCCATGCCCCACGCGGCCATGAGGGCGACGCCGAAGCCGAGCACGCCCAGGACCGCGTAGGCCTTGCGCCCGCGGGGCTTGGGGTACTCCATGCGGCTCACCATCAGCCAGGAGATGAGCAGCACCGCGGCGACACCGGCGAGCAGGGGCGGGTCGAGCAGGACCACCGTCACCACCGCCATCGCGCCGAACGGGCAGGGCAGACCGGTGAAGTAGTCCGTTCCCGGCGCCTGGCAGGAGAACCGGGCCAGCCGCACGATGACCGCGAGCAGCACCGCGCCGCCGGCGGCCACCGGCAGCAGGCCGGCGTCCCCGGCCTGCATCGCCCACACGACGAAGAAGAACGCCGGGGCGAACCCGAAGCTGATCACGTCGGCGAGGTTGTCCAGTTCGGCGCCCATGCCGCTGCCGCCCAGCTTGCGGGCGACCCGGCCGTCGAGCACGTCCAGCGCGGCGGCGACCATCAGCAGGCCCACGACCGTGGCCATCGCGGTGCGCGGCAGCGGGCCGACCGCTCCGGCTGCCGCGTGGGCGGTCTGGGCGACGACCAGCGCCCACACGGCCAGGAAGCCGCACAGGGCGTTGCCCAGGGTCAGGTAGTCGGCCAGGCCCAGACGGAGCAGGGGAGCCGCCTCGGCGGTGCCCGCGTGCCTCTCCGCCGAGGCCACGCCCTCCGCGCTGTCAGTCGGCGTCAAGACGGGTTTCTCCGGAGCGGACCTTCTGGCCGATCTCCACCGCCGGGGTGATCCCGGCCGGAAGGTAGACGTCGACCCGGGACCCGAACCGAATGAGACCGATCCTCTCGCCTTGTTCGACCTTCTGCCCCGCAGCGAGATACGGGACGATACGCCTGACCATCGCGCCGGCGATTTGAACGACCGTGATCTCACCGATCTCGGTTTCAAGGGTCCAGATGACGCGCTCATTACGCTCGCTGTCCTTGTCGAATGCGGGGCGGAAGCCCCCGGGGCGGTGCTCGACACCGGTCACCACACCGGCGAGGGGGGCACGGTTGACGTGCACGTTGAGGGGGTTCATGAACACCGCGACCCGGATGCGCCCGTCGGGCTGGAGGTCGAGGCTCTGCACGACGCCGTCGGCCGCGGACAGCACCCGCCCGGTCGCCGGGCCCCGCTCGGGATCACGGAAGAACCAGGTCATCCCTGCCGCGAGGGCGATCACCGGGACGGCGAGCGCCGTGCGCGCCCGGGAGCCCCGGGCCGCCAGCGCGGCGGCCCCGGCGGCTCCGAGAGCGGGCAGCAGCCAGGGGGCGGACCCCTGGGCCATGCCGAACCGGGGGCGGGCGGGAGGGCGGTGGGAGACTGATGAGGAAGGTGAGTCGTCGGTCATCGAGCGCTTTCGTCGCGGGTCGGTCGGTTCGCCCGCACATCGGTGGCCGCTGTGAGGGGTCGGCCCGGTGTCGGCGGGCCGGCTGGTACGCGCATGGCCCGGTGTGGTCCTGGCCTTCGCGCCGCGCCTCGCGGGCAGCCGAGGGAGGCCGACCGTTGACGCGCTGGATGCGATTATCCCTGATCCCGTCGCGGGTGGGTCGCGGCGCACGATGATACGCGCGTCGGCTGCTCCGGACCACACGTCCGAAACCAGGCGGGAGTGCTGGGGCGTTCTTCAGGGGGTTCCCGTGGCGGCGGGAGGTCGGCCGGTCGATCTCCCGCGCCGCGCTGTGCGGCGTTCGGCCTGGTCGTACCCCGCGGGCGCGGAGGCGCTGCGCGGTGAGCCCCGGCGGACGAGAGCCCCGAAGGACGCGGAGAGCACGGCCTAGTCCGTCGGTTCGAGGGTGAGCGCGACGGAGTTGATGCAGTACCGGGCGTCGGTCGGGGTGGCGTAGCCCTCCCCGTGGAAGACGTGGCCGAGGTGGGAGTCACAGGTGGCGCACCGGACCTCGGTCCGCACGGTGCCCAGGGACGCGTCCTCGTGCAGGGTGACGGCATCGGAGTCGGCCGGGTCGAAGAAGCTGGGCCAGCCGCAGTGGGAGTCGAACTTCTCGTCGGAGCGGAAGAGCTCGGCCCCGCAACCCCGGCAGCGGTAGACGCCGCTGGTCTTGGTGTCGACGTAGGCGCCGGTCCAGGCGCGCTCGGTGGCGGAGCGGCGGAGCACGGCGTACTCCTGGGCGTTGAGCCGGTCGCGCCACTCCTGGTCGGTCTGGGGAAGTCCTGCGGTCCCGTCGCCGATGTGCGGGTCCTGGTCCGGTGAGTCAGCCATGTGACGACGCTACCCCGAATCGTGTCCTGGTGCCGCCTCGGCTCATAGTGCCTTTGGTGCGGGTAAATCATTCTTCGGGGCTATATACCCCTAACTTCACCTTTCGCGACGTTCGGTAGTCGATGCGACGGGTACGGCAACCAGTCAGTGGTCGAACGGTACATGTGAGGCGGGTGACATGGCGGTTGCAACGCAACAGGTACTCGGAGTGAACCGACAGCCGCTGCGTGTGGGCCGGATCCGATACGGGATGTGGTGCCTGGAGCAGTCCACCTCCGGGGTGCGGGGGCGGGCGCGGGCCGTCACCGGTGGCACCGCCACCGCGGGCCGCGAACTGCTGTGGGCCACGGAGCTGAGTCTTCGCGCCATGACGAGGCAGGCCGAGCTGGCCAGGCCCGAGCCCTGGAGCGACGGCAAGCTCCTGGCCTCCATCACGGTGTTCGCGGTGTGCGCGCTCGTCGTCGCGACCGTCCTGGGGATCGGTGTGGCCCGGTGGGCGATGACCGAGTCGAACTCCCTGCTCTTCGCAGCCGCCGGGGCACTGGCGGTGGGACTCGTGTTCCTGCCGCTGGCGTACCTGGTGTTCGCCTCCAAGGGGGGCAACCGCTGAGCCGGAGCCGCGGCGGGCGGCCCCGGGGCGGGGTCAGGCGTCGAAGTCGTACTGGAGCACGTACGCCGAGCCGTCCATCGTGATCTCGTTGAACTCCACCGGGCGGTGCTCGGAGGTGAGCGCCGTCCGGGCGACCTCCAGAACCGGTGTCCCGGGACCCAGCCTCAGCTCCGCGCTCTCCTCCGGGGTGGGCATGCGCACCCGGATCTCCTCGGTGAAGTGGGCGGGCGCCTGTCCCAGCTCGGCCAGGCGCGCGTAGATCCCGCCGGGCCCGCTGTCGTGCTCACGGACGCGCCGCGCCGCGGCGGAGTCCACCAGCACCGTCAGGGGAAGGTACGAGACCGCTCGCTGGACCGGCCTCCCCTGCACGAGGTAGCGGCGCGAGCGCCGGAGCACCCCGCCCCCCTCCGTGAGCTGCAGCGCGCGGGCCACGTGCTCTTCGGCCACGGTCTCGTCCACGCACAGGCCGTCCACCTCGTATCCCCGCTCCTCTCCGTCGGTCTGCCAGATCGCCCGTCCGTGGGCCCACAGCTCCTTGGACAGGCGGCGGGCACCGTGTCTTCGCACCGGCCGGAACGAGCGAACGTAGATGCCCGAGCCGCGCACGGCCACGGCCAGGCCCTCGTTGATCAGTACGGAGAGCGCCTGCCGGGCGGTCGCCCGCGCGACGCCGTGACGCTCCATGAGGGTGTTCTCCCCGGGAAGGCGGTCGCCGTCGGCGTACCGTCCGGAGCGGATCTGCCCGCGTAGTTCCTCGGCTATCTCCCGGTAGACCGGAGGGGACCCGTTTTCGGACGTCGGCACTACGTTCATCCTCTCGGCCGGGGGCCAAGCCGGTAAGCCCCGTCAATGCGGTGTGTCCCGTGGGGGTGATTCCAGTGGAGGGCACACATCGGGTATGTCCGATTCCGGGATGTTTCATGCGTTGTTGTGGGGCGACCGAAACGGAGCGGTTACAGTCGCGTTCCCGCGAGACGCCCTAGTCCCTGACGTAACGCGCGAACAGATTCCCCTCCGCCTCCAACAGGTGCGCGATGCGCACGGGCGTGCTCCGGAGGGGCCCCGTCGCCGGCGCCCCCGGGGTGTCCGGGCCGCCCGCCACGATGCGCGGGGACCCCGACCCCAGGAGGTGCGGGCTCAGGGTCAGGCACAGCTCGTCCAGGAGGCCGGCGGCGACGAACTCGGCCAGGAGGTGGGGACCCCCCTCGGTCAGGACACGGTGCATCCCGCGCTCGGCCAGCCCGTCCACCACGTGCGCGGGCGTCACCGACTCCCCGTCGACCTCCACGACGTCCGCGTACCGGCCCACCCGCCGCCGGCGCTCCGCCGGTGCGTGCCGGGTGGTGAAGACCAGGGTGCGGGCGTCCTCGGGAGCCTCCGTCAGCAGGGTGTCGGGCAGGTCGAGGGAGCGGGAGACCACGGCCACGGCGGGGGTCGGCGCGCGCCCCGCGCGCAGGCCCTCCCAGGCCTTCCTGCCGCGGACCGGACCGTACGCCTCCTTGCGCGCCGTCCCCGCGCCGACCAGCACCACGTCGCACAGGCCGCGCAGCACGCCCATCACCCTGCGGTCGGGAGCCGAGGACAGGTCGCGGCTGCGGCCGGAGGGGCCCACCGCGCCCCCGTCCGCGCTCGCCACCATGTTGGCGCGCACCCAGGGGCGGTCCGGGTCCGTCGGGTAGGCGTAGGCGTCGGCCAGGTCGACGTCCGCGGCGCCCGGTGAGGGCAGGAGTTCGCGGAACACGACGGGATCGGGGGTACCGGCGCCGCCGGCGGGTGCAGTCGACATGGTCACTCAGCGTAGCGGGCGGGCGGGGTGTGCCGTCCGGGGAGGGGTGGAGGGAGACCCCCGCCCCTCCCCGGACGGGTGATCAGGTGTGCCTGTGCGACACGCGGCGCAGCAGCACCAGGGCCCGGTCGATCACGCGCACCGGACCGGACGCGGCCACGTACGGCCGTCCCGCCACGTCCGGTTCGGCGGTGTCCAGGACGGTCTCCCACGCCATCCCGTACTCGGTCCCCGGGACGGTGAAGTCCACCGCGTCCGCCCCGCTGTTGAGCAGGAGCAGGAAGGAGGTGTCCCGGATGCGCCTTCCGCGCGGGTCGGGCTCGGTGATGGCGTCCCCGTTGAGGAACACCCCCAGCGCCTGCCCGGTCGAGTTCCAGTCGTCACCGGACATCGGCTTGCCGTCCGGCCGCAGCCACGCGATGTCGGTCAGGCCGTCCTTCCCGGCCGTGGTCTCCTCCACCGGGCCGCCGCGGAAGAAGCGGCGCCGCCGGAACACGGGGTGCTCGCGGCGCAGGCGCGCCAGCTCGCGCACGTAGTCCAGCAGGTCGTTGTCGGGCTCGTCGTCCTCTCCCAGCCCCGCGCTCTTCCAGTCGATCCAGGCGATCTCGTTGTCCTGGCAGTACGCGTTGTTGTTGCCCCCCTGGGTGCGCCCCACCTCGTCGCCGTGGGAGAGCATCACCACCCCCTGCGACATGTACAGGGTGGTGAGGAAGTTGCGCACCTGGCGGCGGCGCAGCGTGATGATCGCCGGGTCCTCGGTCTCCCCCTCCACACCGTGGTTCCAGGACCGGTTGTCGTCGGTGCCGTCGCGGTTGCCCTCGCCGTTGGCCTCGTTGTGCTTGTGGTCGTAGGACACCAGGTCGGCCAGGGTGAAGCCGTCATGGCAGGTGATGAAGTTGATCGAGGCCACGGGGCGGCGCCCGTCGTCCTGGTAGAGGTCGCTCGACCCGGCCAGGCGGGAGGCGAGTTCGCCCATGACGGGCTCGCCCCTCCAGTAGTCGCGGACCGTGTCGCGGTACTTGCCGTTCCACTCGGTCCACAGCGGCGGGAAGTTGCCCACCTGGTACCCGCCCGGCCCCACGTCCCAGGGTTCGGCGATCAGTTTGACCTGGGAGATCACCGGGTCCTGCTGGACGATGTCGAAGAACGTGCTCAGCCGGTCCACGTCGTGGAACTCCCGGGCCAGGGCCGAGGCGAGGTCGAACCGGAACCCGTCCACGTGCATCTCCAGGACCCAGTAGCGCAGCGAGTCCATGATGAGCTGCAACGAGTGCGGGTGGCGCACGTTCAGGCTGTTGCCGCACCCGGTGTAGTCGAGGTAGTAGCGCTGGTCCTCGTCGCTCACCCGGTAGTAGCTGAGGTTGTCGATGCCGCGCAGGGACAGCGTGGGTCCCATGTGGTCGCCCTCGGCGGTGTGGTTGTACACCACGTCGAGCAGGACCTCGATGCCCGCCTCGTGCAGCGACTTCACCATCGCCTTGAACTCCTGGACCTGCTGGCCGCGGGAGTCGCGCGCCGCGTACCCGCTGTGCGGGGCCAGGAAGGCCAGGGTGTTGTACCCCCAGTAGTTGGTCAGTCCCCTCGCCACCATGGCGTGCTCGGGCACGAAGTGGTGGACGGGCATGAGCTCGACCGCCGTCACCCCCAGGGAGGTGAGGTAGTCGATCACCACCGGGTGGGCCAGCCCCGAGTAGGTGCCCCTCTGGTGCTCGGGGATACCCGGGTGTCGCATGGTCAGGCCGCGCACATGGGCCTCGTAGATCACCGTCCGGTGGTACGGGGTGCGCGGGCGGGACTCGTTCCCCCAGTCGAAGAACGGACTGACCACCACGCACTTGGGCACGTAGGAGGCGCTGTCGTCGGTGTTCTTCCGGGCGGGGTCGGCGAAGTGGTAGCTGAACAGTGATTCGTGCCAGGTGAGATTGCCGTTCAGTGCTTTCGCGTAGGGGTCGGTGAGCAGTTTGTTGGGATTGCACCGCAAACCGTGCTCCGGCGCGTAGGGGCCGTGCACCCGGTAGCCGTACTGCTGCCCCGGGCCGATTCCGGGAAGGTACCCGTGCCAGACGAATCCGTCGTATTCGGTCAGCGGTACACGCGTCTCCTCGCCGTCGTCGTCGAACAGACACAGGTCCACCCGTTCGGCGGCTTCGGAGAACAGGGAGAAATTGGTGCCGGACCCGTCGTAGGTCGCACCGAGCGGATAGGAACTACCTGGCCAGACTTCCACCATAGGATCTGTCGGTCTCTTGGTGTCAGGGCCTTCGGGGGCCGGGCGGGACGGCGCGAATCCGTTCCCGGTCGGAAGCGTCGTCGTCCGTCCCGCCCCTGTCCGAAAGCGGGCGGTCGTGTTTTGTGACGACTTCTTTCTTCCGCTCCGGAAGCCGAAGTATGCCGCCCCCGGACGATGATCATTGAGGGGGTGTCCGCTTTTGGTGCCTGTTGTGGGAATTGTCGTCCCCCGCTTCGGCGGAGAACCTCCGGGTTATCCGTTCCCCGTGAGAATCGCCGGCGTCCTCGGGGCACTCCGCCCGCCGCCCGGGACCGTACCCGCCCGGGGCCGCGCACGGCCCCGGGCGGCAGGCTCAACGGCGCGGCCGGGCCCGGTCGAGGATCAGCTCGGTGTCCGTCCCGCGCGGCAGCGTCCCGAACACGTGCCCCCACTCGCCGCCCAGCCGCGACACGGTGAAGGCCTCCGCGACCGGGGTCGGCGCGTACCGCAGCAGGACCGACGCCTGGAGGGTCAGGGCCATCAGCTCCACCACCGAACGGGCACGGAACTGGATCTCGTCCAGGTCGCCCAGGGAGTTCTCCAGGCGCTTGACGGCCGCGTCGTAGTGGTCGTCCACACCTGCGGCGGTACCCAGCTCCCCGAGGAAGGCCTCCACCGACTCCGGGCTGCGGCCCATCGCGCGCAGCACGTCCAGGGCCGCCACGTTGCCCGAACCCTCCCAGATCGAATTGAGCGGCGAGTCGCGGAACAGGCGCGGCATGCCCGACTCCTCCACGTACCCGTTGCCGCCCAGGCACTCCAGCGCCTCTGCCGCGTGGGCGGGCTGGCGCTTGGTCACCCAGAACTTGCCCACGGCCACGCCCAGGCGCCGGAACGCCGACTCCGCCTCGTCGCCGCGCACCGAGCGGTCCACCGCGCCGGCCAGGCGCGTCATCAGCGCCGTCGCCGCCTCGGACTCCAGGGCCAGGTCGGCGAGCACGTTGCGCATCAGCGGCTGGTCCACCAGCGCCGTGCCGAACGTCCTGCGGTGCTCGGCGTGGTGGAGCGCCTGCACCACGGCGGCGCGCATACCCGACGCCGAGCCGATCACGCAGTCCAGCCGCGTGCTGTTGACCATCTCGATGATGGTGGGCACACCCCGGCCGGGCTCGCCGACCAGGTGTGCCACGGCCCCGTCGTACTCCAGCTCGGCCGAGGCGTTGGACCTGTTGCCCAGCTTGTCCTTGAGCCGCTGGATGTACAGGGCGTTGCGGCTGCCGTCCTCCAGGACCCGGGGCACCAGGAAGCAGGTGAGCCCCTCGGGGGCCTGCGCGAGGGTGAGGAAGACGTCGCTCATCGGCGCCGACGTGAACCACTTGTGCCCGGTGAGCAGGTAGTGCCCCTCGGGGGCGGGCACCGCGCGCGTGGTGTTGGCGCGCACGTCCGAGCCGCCCTGCTTCTCGGTCATCGACATGCCCGCGATCAGCCCGCGCTTGGTGTGCGGGGCCCGCAGGCCGAAGTCGTAGGTGCGCGCCGTGAGCAGCGGCTCGTACCTCTCCGCCAGCTCCGGGGAGCGGCGCAGGGCGGGGACCGCGGCGTAGGTCATCGACACGGGGCAGCCGTGACCGCTCTCCGGCTGGGACCACAGGAAGAACTTGGCCGCACGGGCCACGTGCGCGCCCGGCCGGTCCTCCGCCCACGGCGCCGCGTGCATGCCGTGCTCGACGGCCTGGTCCACGAGCACGTGGTACGCGGGCTGGTAGTCGACCTCGTCCACGCGGTGGCCGTAGCGGTCGTGCGTGCGCAGCACCGGGGGATAGGCGTTGGCGGACTCGCCCCAGGCGCGCACCCGCTCCGAGCCCGCGGCGTCGCCGACCGCCCTCACGTCGGCCTCGGCCCATTCGGCGCCCTCGCGCCGCAGCCCCTCGAGGAGGGCGGGGTCCTCCCCGGCGCTGTAGTCGCCGAGCGGTGCGGCCTGGTTGAACACCTCGTGTGTCGGGGGCATCGACTTACCGTCCTTCTGGCTCGGTGTTCGGGGAGTTCCGGCATCCTACCCGCGCCCGGCACGCCGGTCGGAACAGGATTCGGTCACGCTGTGGGAACTCCGTCCCGGGGTTTCCTGCCTGTTCAGGCCCGTCGTGCGGGGCACGGGCCATGGGAGCCCTCCCATGCGGTCAGGGCCAGAGCAGACCGCGTTCCCAGGTCCCGCCCGGGCCCGTACGGGAGTAGCGCAGGCGCGTGTGGCGCCGGTCCGGGTCGGCCTGCCAGAACTCGACCTCGGCGGGGGAGACCGCGTACAGGCCCCAGTCCCCGGGGACCAGCCCCGGCTCGCGCTCCAGGAGCTCCCTGCTCCGGTCCGCGGTCCGGTCGACCTCGGCGGGGTCCGCCAGCGGTTCGCTCTGCCTGCCGTGCAGCCCGGCCACCCTCCCCTCCAGGGAGCGCGCGAGGTAGTCCGACGCGCACAGGTCGGGGTCGGCCAGCTCCGCCGTCCCCCGCACCCGCACCTGGCGGCCCTGCCGCCCCCAGTAGAAGAGCAGCGCCACCGCGGGGTTCGCGGCCAGCTCCCGGCCCTTGCGGGAGGTCGTCGTGGTGGCGAACCACCACCCGTGCGGGGTGAAGTCCCTCATGATCACCACCCGCGCCGACGGGGCGCCCCGACCATCCGCGCTGGCCACCGTCATCGCGTGCGGTTCGGGCACACCGTCCCGCAGCGCGGCCGTGAACCACTCCAGGAACAGCTCCGACGGGTCCTCGGGCGCCGTGGCGGGGTCGAACCCCGGCAGCGGCCCCGCGAACACCGGCAGGCCCCTCAGCAGATCCCGGATCCCGCCCTCCACGGACCTCCGGTCCCCCGACGGCCCCCACGCCCCTGACGGGCTCTGGTCCCCTGACACGGCTACCCCCACGACTCGATCGACCGGCGGAGCCCGGACCGGGCTCCGCCGGTTCCGATTCTTCTCGCCCGGGCCACCCGGGACAAGGGACGCCCCCCACCTGTGGACGGCCGTGTCGGACGGCGTCCGCGCCGGTCGGGGCCCCGCCCGCCGCCGACCGGACCGGGCCCCCTCCGTTCTGTCGGCCCCGTCGTGCAGCATCGGGGGACCGGATCCCGGAGACGAACGGACACCACCATGGCGATCACCAACCGGAGCGCGGCGGGGCACGCGTTCCTGCGGGGGCTCTATGAGGACCCCTACTTCCCCGACCACGTCGTCGACCGGGGCCGGGACGTCCTGCTCGGGCTGTGCGAGCGGATCGAGGCCGAGCGCCCCGCGGACCTGGCGGCGCTGTACGCGCTCACCGCGGCGGCGACGCTGGAGTTCAACGCGCTGGAGGCGGAGTTCGAGGCGGCGGGCAGCGAGATCGAGACCGTCGCGCGCGAGGAGATCGGCGAGGACTTCTGGTTCGTGGCCACGGCCTACGGGTTCGCCGACGCCGACGCGGAGGAGCTGATCGCGGCCCGGGAGTGGTGACGGCTCGGCGGTGCGGGGCGCGAGGGGCGGGCCCCGCGTCGCAGGACCCGCCCCGTCGGGCCTCTCAGGCCCGGACCACCGCGTGCCGTGCCGCGACCGCCGCGTCGTACCGGTCCAGGGCCACGCGTGCCAGCTCAGGCACGTCGCCCAGGGCCTCGGAGACCACGGAGGCCCCGGCGGCCAGTGACCGCGTGCGGATCCGGTCGGCGAAGAAGCCCGGGGCCAGCAGGTAGGTGGACACCGCGACCCGCCGTGCCCCCCGCCCGAGCAGGTCGGCGACCGCCTCACCCGGGGAGGGACGGGCCGCCGAGGCGAAGGCCGCCACCACCTCGCGCCACGGACCGCGCTCCGCCAGCCGTGCCGCCATCGCGGCGACGGTCGCGTTGGCCTCCGGATCGCTGGACCCCGCTGACGCGAGCACCAGCGCGGTCTCCGGCCCGGCGGTCGCGCCCGCGTCGGACAGGCGCCGCTCCACCGCGTCCGACAGCAGGGGATGCGGCCCCAGGGTGTCGGCGTGGTGCACCCGCAGCCAGGGGCTGCGCTCACGCGCGGCGGCGACCACCTTCGGCAGGTCCACCTTGCTGTGATAGGCGGCGGTCAGCAGCGCGGGCAGCACCACGACCTCGCCCGCGCCTCCCGCGGCCAACTCCTCCAGGGCGTCCTCCGCTCCCGGCGCCGCGTGGTCCAGGTAGGACACGCGCACGTCGAGCCCCGGGCGCAGCGCGCGCACCCGGTCGAAGACCGCGGCGACCGCCTCGGCCGCCCTCGGGTCCCGGCTGCCGTGGGCGACCGCGAGCAGGGGCGCCGAAGGACGCCACCCCGGCGTCCCGGCGCTCATACGTGGATCCCGCACTCGGTCTTGCCCGTCCCGGCCCACCGGCCGCTGCGCGGGTCCTCGCCCGGCTCCACGCGCCGCGTGCACGGCTCGCAGCCGATCGAGGGGTAGCCGTCGTACTGGAGGGGGTTGACCATCACCCCGTTGTCGGCCATGTAGGAGTCCACCTCCTCCTGGGTCCAGCGGGCGATGGGGTTCACCTTGGTCATCCGGCGCCGCTTGTCCCACTGCACGACGGGGGTGTCGCGGCGGGTCACCGAGTCCTCGCGGCGCAGCCCGGTCAGCCACGCGGTGTAGGGGGCCAGGGCCCTCTGGAGGGGTTCCACCTTGCGCAGGTGGCAGCAGATCCCGGGGTCGCGGCCGTGCAGGCGCGGCCCCAGGGCCAGGTCCTGCTCGGCCACCGTGCGGACGGGTTCGACGGTGATGAGGTTGATGTCGTACACCGAGGCGACGGCGTCGCGGGTGCCCAGGGTCTCAGGGAAGTGGTATCCGGTGTCCAGGAAGATCACGTCGATACCGGGAGCGGCCTTCGATGCCAGGTCGACCATGAGCGCGTCGGCCATGGACGAGGTCATGCACAGCTGGTCCCCGAAGGTCTCGGCGGCCCAGGCGATGATCTCCTGGGCGGAGGCCTCCTCCAGCTCGCGTGCGGCGCGCACGGCGAGCTCGGGACCGCCCGCGGCGGTGATGGTGGAGTTCATGAGTTCCCTTCCGTCGGTCTGGAGGGGGCGTCCGCGGAGAACGACGCGGAGCGCAACCCGACGTACTTGACGCGGAACACGCGGGCGCAGGACAGGCAGGCCCAGGGGTAGCCCTCGCCCTTGACGGCTGCCCCCTCCTCGGGGACCAGGTCCTCGTCACCGCAGTAGGGGCAGTAGTGGGGCGCGGCCCTCTCGGACATGGCGCACCTCTTCCTTGGTCGTGTTCCTCAGGTGCGGCCGGGGCGGGCCCCTGCGGGTCCCGTCCCCGGCCGGGGACGTGCGGTTGCTACTTGAGGTCGGCGTCGTCCGCGCGGCCGACCCAGGACGCGAAGGACTCCCCGTCCTTCTTCTGGTCCTGGAAGCGGCGCAGCACCCGCTCGACGTAGTCGGGCAGTTCGTCGGCGGTGGTCTTCAGGCCGCGGATCTTCTTGCCGAAGGACTGGGTCAGCCCCATACCGCCGCCCAGGTGGATCTGGTAGCCCTCCACCTGCTCGCCCGCGGCGTTCATCACCAGCTGGCCCTTGAGGCCGATGTCGGCGACCTGGATGCGGGCGCACGAGTTGGGGCAGCCGTTGAGGTTGATGGTCAGCGGCTCACCGAAGTCCGGCAGCCGCTTCTCCAGCTCGTCGATCAGGGTGGAGGCGCGGGCCTTGGTCTCCACGATCGCGAGCTTGCAGAACTCGATGCCGGTGCACGCCATCGTCTGGCGGCGGAACACGCTCGGCTCGACCTGGAGGTCCTCCGCGCCCAGGGCGGCGCTGATCGCATCGATCCGCTCCTCCTCGACGTCCAGGATCACCAGCTTCTGGTCGGCGGTCGTGCGGATGCGATCCGATCCGTGCTCCTCCGCGATCTCGGCGATACGCAGCAGGGAGGTGCCCGAGACGCGGCCGACCCGCGGCGCGAAACCGACGTAGAACCGTCCGTCGTTCTGGCGGTGCACGCCCACATGGTCCCGCTCCAGCCCGGGGTCCAGCTCCGGCTCGGGGCCGTCCGGCAGCGCGTACCCCAGGTACTTCTCCTCCAGCACCTCCCGGAACTTCTCGGCTCCCCAGTCCTTGATGAGGAACTTGATCCGGGCGCGCGTGCGCAGGCGCCGGTAGCCGTAGTCGCGGAAGATCCCGCAGACGCCCGCCCACACCTCGCTGACCTGGTCCGGGCGGACGAACGCCCCCAGGCGCTGGGCGAACATCGGGTTGGTGGACAGGCCGCCGCCGACGAACAGGTCGTAGCCCGCCTCGCCGGCCTCGTCGCGCACGCCCACGAACGCGACATCGTTGATCTCGTGGTTGACGCAGTGCGAGGCGCAACCGGAGAGCGACGTCTTGAACTTGCGGGGCAGGTTGGAGTACAGCGGGCTGCCGATGTGCTCGTCGTAGATCTGGCGGATCTGCGGTGTGGGGTCGATGACCTCGTGCTCGGCGACGCCGGCCAGCGGACAGCCCAGGATCACCCGGGGGGTGTCGCCGCAGGCCTCCATGGTGGAGAGCCCGACGGACTCCAGCTTGTCCCAGATCGCGGGCACGTCCTCGACCCGGATCCAGTGGAACTGGACGTTCTGGCGGTCGGTGATGTCGGCGGTGTCGCGCCCGTGGTCGCGGGAGATCTCACCGATGGCGCGCAGCTGGGCCGCGGACAGCTGGCCCCCGTCGATCCGCACGCGCAGCATGAAGTAGCTGTCGTCCAGCTCCTCCGGCTCCAGGACGGCGGTCTTGCCGCCGTCGATCCCCGGCGCCCGCTGGGTGTACAGCCCGAACCAGCGGAAACGCCCGCGCAGGTCGGCCGGGTCGATCGAGTCGAACCCGCGCTTGGAGTAGATGTTGATGATCCGATCGCGGACGTTCAGTCCGTCGTCGTTCTTCTTGTTCTCCTCATTCTTGTTCAGCGGCTCGCGGTAGCCGAGGGCCCACTGGCCCTCGCCACGGCGGCGTCGCGGCGAGGCCGCGGTCGCTGTCCTGCCGGGCTGCGCGGAAGAGGGAGGCATCGCGGGTGTCTCCGATGGGGTCGCGGGGTGCTCACAGTCCCGGCGCCCGCACCGCTGGCCCGTACGCGCCGCACATCGTCGTGTCGGGCGTCACGGGTGGAATCCGCGTGTGGGGAATCGAAGAAGAGGGGAGAGCGCCGGTGCCGCGCGCACCCCTGGGGTGCGTCAAAAAGGCGGCTGGATCAACCGACGCTGCAACAGATGGCACTGCGGACCCGAAGGAAGTCCACGTGGCGGCGCACGCAGAGCATGGGGTCCAGGGCAGCGATCATGCAATGAGAATGTCACGGGGATCCGGGCTTTGTCCAGACGCGTCCGACGGCCCCGAACGTGAGTCACATCACTCGCCGGACCGCCCCGTGGGCGCCCGGGTCCCCCGCGCCCGCTAACGTTTCCACGTGGTGGGATTCTGGGAGGCGTTGTGGCACGCCGTCGACGCGTGGCTGCGGCGGCGCCCCCTCGTACGCGGCGGGACCCTGCTCGTCCTGCGCACCGTGCGCGCGTTCGCGCGCGACCGGGTGGTCGGCCTCGCCGCCGAGTCGGCGTTCTTCACCCTCATATCGCTGCCGGCGCTGCTGCTGTGCCTGCTGGGGGCGCTGGGGCCGTTGGCCACCGTGCTGGGCGACGACATCGTGGAGGAGATCCGGGTCTGGATCCTCGACCTCGCCGCGCGGGTGCTCACACCGGGCACGGTGGACAGCGTCGTCAGACCGCTCGTCGACGACTTCCTCGGCGGGGCCCAGGGCGGGCTCCTGTCGGTGACGTTCCTGGTGTCGCTGTGGTCGGGGTCGCGGGCCATGAACGTCTTCATCCGCTCCATCACCATCTCCTACGGGCTGGACGAGATGCGGGGCTGGATCCGCCAGCGGGTCCTCGCCTTCGTCGCCTACCTCGGCGGGCTGCTGTTCGCGGTCCTGGTCCTGCCGGTCCTGGTGGCCGGGCCCGACCTGGTGCACGCGCTCCTGCCGATCACCGTCGGACGCCTCAACCTCCTCTACTGGCCGACCGTGGCGCTGCTCGTCATCGCCGCCGTCACCCTGCTGTACGCGCTGAGCGTGCCGGTGCGCACCCCGCTGTGGCGGCACCTGCCCGGGGCGCTGCTGGCCACGCTGGTACTGATCGGGGGGTCCGTCGCCCTGCGCGCCTACCTGGACGCCTCCCTGGGCCAGGTGACCATCTACGGTTCGCTGGCGGCGCCGATCGCCATCCTGGCCTGGCTGTACGTGATGGCCGTCGCCGTCCTGGTGGGCTCGTCGTTCAACTCCGGGATCGACGCCATGTGGCCGACCGTCCGCACCGCCGCGGCCAGGGCCGAGCTCGCGAACCGGCGCCTCGAACGCGCGGACCGGCTCTTCCAGCGCCGCGAACAGGCGGTCCTCGACACGATCGTGGAGCACAACGGCCGCTGACCCGTGCCGGCCACCCGTGTGCCCCGACGTCCCGGGGGCCGGGGTCGGACCCCGTCGGTAGCATCGCGGTAGCCGCCCGGCGGGCGGGCCGCGGTCCCGCCGCCCCCGAGCCCGGTCGACACACCCTGAGGGGTCGCCCCCATGACCGTCCCCCCGTCGCGCGCCGACGCCCGGCCCCGCTCCGCAGCTCCTGGCCGGAGGAGCGGAAGATGAGGGCGTCGCCCCTGCTCGCGACCTGTGCGCTCCTGGGCGCCGTGGCCTGCGTCCTCATCGCCCCGTGGACACGGATCACCGGAAACCCCGTGCCGGTGGCCGCCGGGATCTTCCTCGCCGTCCTCCTCGGATGCGCCGTCGCCTACGGCACGATGTTCTCCCACGTGGAGACGACCCCGTCGGAGAGGAGCCGGTGGGCGGACGGGAACCACCTCTTCTCCACGATGACCCGGGTGAACATGGCCCTGTCCGTCCTGCAGATCCTCTTCGCCGGGGTGCAGATCGTCCGCAGCTCCGCCTGGACGCTGCTGCCCCTGATGGCGGTCGCCTGTGCTGCCCTCGCCCTGGCCTGGGGCCACTGGAGGAGGGAGCGGGCGGGACGGCGCGAGGCGGCGGCGGAGTCCGCGTTCACCGGGCCGAAGATCATCGGTCTTCGCCGTCCGGAGGAGGTACCGCGGGGCTGGGTGCCGCTGGTGGTCCACCGGCCGCACGCCGGTGCGAGGGACAGCCTCGTCGACTACCGCGTCCACGTGGACGGGGACAGGGTCGGAACGGTCGGTCCCGGCGAGAGCCTCGTCGTGGGGCTCCCTCCGGGGCCGCACAGCGTCCAGTGCAGGTTCCAGAGGTTCTCCAGCGCCCCGGTGTCCCTCGTGGCGGTCCCGGGCGTCCCGGTGGACCTCGTGGGCGGGCCGGGTGGAACGGCCGCCGCCGCCGCGTCCGACCAGCGGTCCCGCCCCGAGGAGTACATCAGGCTCGCCCCGGCGGGGGACGGGGGAGGCCACGAGCGGCCGGGCGGTGCAGCACCCGGTGACGCCGTCCCCGTCGATCCCCGGGGACCGGTCCCGACGCCCCCGGGCCGGGCCGTGGTGGTCGTGCACCGTCCGGGGCACCACTACCAGGACAGCCTGCGGGGGTACCGGGTCCGCCTGGACGGGGTCGAGGTGGGCGCGGTGAGGCCCGGTGGGACCCTGGTCATCGGCACGGCCCCCGGAGCGCACCGGCTCGAGGGGCGGATCGACTGGTGCTCCAGCCCGTCGGTCGCCGTCGCGGTGGAGGAGGGACGCCCCGCCCACTTCGTCCTGGAACCGAACGGAACGGTCCTCGGAACCGTGGCGGCCCTCGCGGTGTCGCCCGGCACGTACCTGAGGCTGACGCGGGCCCCTGCCCCGTGGCCCGGCAGCCGAGCCGGATGACCAGGGGGTGGCGGCGGACGGCGGGGGGCATGGCCGGATCCGGCCAATTTCGGTGTGAACCTCACGACGGGTCGGAGGGTCCACAACAGGGGTGGGACAGTGCGGGAGACTCGTCCCAGATCCCACGTCGGGACGAATTACCAGTTCAGGGGAGGGGCAACGGAAACACGGTCGGGAGTTCCGCAGCGGAGGTCCGGTTCCCCGGTCCCTGGCCGGAATAGGTCCGGCGAGCGACCATCAGTATCATCTCGTGCAGCATCGACTACGCGTGTGCCGACACCACCGCTCGGTGACCACCCAGGCCGCGACCTCACGTCACCGCTGACCGAGGTCCCCCGCAGCCCGTACACGAACAGGTCCACGTTCCCCATGCCTTCGGAGGCACCATGAGCCGGGCGTCCCGACCGGGGCAGTCCCGGCCCACCGCCGTCATCGTCATCGCACCCGACGAACGCAGCGCAGAGATCGTCGTCGAGGGGCACCGCCAGGTCGTCACCGGGCTCTCCCCGAAGGAGACTCGGCGCGCGGCCCTGGACGTCGCCACCGGCTACGCGGCCAGAATCGGGCAGCCGGTCCTCGTCGACGCCCGCGACGTCAACGGTGTCTGGCGGCTGGTCGCCACGCCCGACGGTGTGGTCCAGGCCGCCGAACAGCCCGCGCCCGTCCAGGCCCCGGCGCCGGCGGCCCCTCCGACCCCGGCACAGCCCTCGGGCTCCGGCGGCAAGCGGGTCCTGGTCATCGTCGGGGCGGCCGTTCTGGCCCTGGTCCTGCTCGTCGGTGCGGGAGCGGTCGTGATGCGCTTCCTGCCGGGCTCCGGCACGGCCCCCGCGGACCAGGCCACCGCCGACGCCACCACCCTGAACCACCCGGCGCCGCCCCACTTCTCGGAGACCGTCGACTTCAGTGAGGCGCTCGCGACGGGAAGCGCGCCGGGCGTCAGCCGTGAGGGCGACCTCCTCACCTTCGTCGACCCCGACGACCGCCTCAACCTGTTCGACGCGGACGGCTCCCGGCTCTGGGATGTCGAGCTGCCGATGGGCTCCGGCGAACTCCTGGGAGCCCCCCGGTTCGTGCAGTACGGCGGCGAGCCCGCGATCGTCGCGGAGACGGCGGGGACCCTCTGGTTCTGGCCCGCCGAGGGCGGCGCCGCGGTCGAGATCCCGATTCCGGCCAACGCCTCCGCCCAGTACGTGGGCAGTTCCGTGCTCGTGCGGAGCGAGGAGGAGGCCTTCGTCCCGGTCGGGGACGCGCTGGAGCCGGTCGAGATCCCCGGGAGCGCCGCCCCGATGCTGGCCGAGGGGGAGAACGTCCTCGCCGCGGTCCTCAGCGGACCGTGGACGTGGGTCGGACCGGACGGTGATCCCGTCGAGGTCAACGCGGAGCGCCCGGACGACGCGGGCGACATGGAGTCGGTGGTCACCGCCCTGCGCGACTACGTCATCGTGCGCTGGGAGCCCCGCCGGGGCGACGACACGATCCTGGCCTTCCACGACAGCGAGGACGGCAGCGTCATCGGCGCGGCGGCCGTCGACCCCGCCCTCCTGGAGGACGTCCGCCACCGGTCCGGTCCCATCGGAACCGACCTGGTCGCCTACGGCCCCATGGTCCTGGACCCGGCGACCGGTGAGTCCGCCGTGGTCCCCGGTTTCACGCCCGAGATCGCGGTCGGCCCGCGCGTCTTCGGTCAGCTCGAGGGCGCCCTGGTCGCCGTCGACGCCTCCGGCGAGCCCGTCGAGGCCCCCGACGGCGCCGTCCAGCCCAACGGCCTGCTCGGTGAGCGGGCCGTCGTGGTCCACAACGACCACCTCTATGCCATCCCCCCTGAGTAGATCTCTCCCCCTGAGCAGATCACTCTCCAAGAAGAGAAAGGAGTGGGATGTCCCCCAAGAAGCGCGTTCTGACCGTGACCGCGGCCAGTCTGTTCATGGCCGGTTTCTCCGTCAGTCCGGCGTTCGCCGTGACCGGTGACGAGACCATCCCCGACGTCGCCCCCGAGGTGACCGAGACGGTCGAGGCTCCGGTCGTCGATGCTCTGCCGGCCCTTCCGGCCATCGAGGTTCCGGAGATCAACCTGGACTTCGACCTGGACCCGTTCCCGCCGGACGACCCGGGTGAAGGTGAGGACCCCGGTGACCCCGGTGACCCGGATCCCGGTGACCCGGGTGACGGTGAGACGCCGGGACCCGACCCGGATCCGGACCCCGATCCGGACCCGGATCCCGACCCGGACCCGGACCCGGATCCCGACCCGGACCCGGACCCGGATCCCGACCCGGATCCCGACCCCGATCCGGACCCGGATCCCGACCCCGACCCGGGCCCCGACCCGGACCCGGGCGAGGGCACCGACCCCGGTGACGACGGTGACGAGAGCCAGGCGCCCGGCGGCACCACCCCCGGTGGTACCACCACGCCCGAGGCTCCTGCTCCCGTCAGCAGCGGCGCCGACGAGACCCTCGCCCAGACCGGCGTCGACATGCAGGGCTTCGTGCTCGGTGGCGCCGTCGTGACGGGTATCGGCGTTCTGGCCCTGTGGGCCAGCGCCCGGCGCCCGTCCCCGGTCGCGTAGCAGGACCCGCATCCCGCGGTCGTCCGACCGCGCATGCACCAGGGCCCCCGGTCGTGTCCCACGACCGGGGGCCCTGCCCGTGCGCCGAGGGCCGGGACGGTACCCCGACCTCAGCCCCCGGACGTCACTCGCGCGGGCGCAGCGCCGAAGCCAGCAGGAACGCGGTGACGCCCGCACCGGCGATCACCCACAGGGCCGTCCCCAGACTGAACGAGTCGGCGAGGAAGCCGATCAGGGGCGGGAAACCCAGGAAGCCCGCACGCCCCAGCCAACCGACGACGGTCACCCCGTCGCCGGTGCGCACCCCCGGCACGTTCCCGGCGGCGGCCAGGGTGAGCGGGAACAGTGTGGCCACCCCCAGGCCCATCACGCCGAAGCCGATCACGGTGGTCACGGGGTGCGGCAGGAGCAGGGCGAACGCGATCCCGCCTCCCGCGAGCAGTCCGCTGGCCCGGCCCACGGCCACCGGGCCGAACCGGTCGGTCACCCGGTCGCCGGCGAGCCGTCCCAGCGTCATCATCGCCTGGCAGGCCACGAACGGGAGGGCGGCGAGGAACAGCGACGCGTCCAGTTCCGAGGTCATGTACACCGCACCCCAGGACGCGGCCGAGTCCTCGATGCCGCCGGCGAACATCAGCAGCACGCCGAGTCCGACCAGGAGGAGCACCGCACGGCCGGGGACGCGCAGCCGCCGTCCGTCCTCGCCGCTGGTCCCGTCCTCGCGCTCGCTGCTGTCCGGTCCGGGCAGCAGCATCCGGCTCACCACGAGGTTCACCACCAGCAGCACGGCGGAGACGAGGCCCAGGTGCCACAGGAGGGGGACCCCGAGCCCGGCCATCGTCGCGCCCAACAGCCCCCCGGAGACCGCCGCCAGGCTCCACACGGCGTGGAAGGTGTTGATGATGCTGCGCCTGTAGCGCCGTTGGACGCGCAGTCCGTGCGAGTTCTGGGCGGAGTCGGTCCAGGCGTCGGCGCTGCCCAGGACGAAGAGCGCGGCGGCGAGCATCCACCAGCTCTGCGCCAGCGCGATGAATGGGAGCGCTCCCAAAGAGATCAGGCTGGTCCCGACCGCCGCCCGGCCGCTGCCGAACCAGTGGATCAGCGGTCCCGCCAGCATCCCGGTGAGGATCGCACCGGTCGGCATCGCCGCGATCGCCAGGCCCAGTTCGGCGTTGGTCAGCCCCAGCTGCGCCTTGATCACCGGCAGCCACGGAACCGCGTTGGTGTAGGTGAACCCGTTGACGAAGAAGAGGGTGGAGACCGCGACCCTGGCCCTGCGGGCCTCCGGGGGTGGTGCGTCGGTCTTCTCGGCGGACATGCTCAAGGCGGCTCCCACGTGGACTGTTCGGTGCGAGCAGATGCTATCCAGTCCGCTCATGGGACGACAGACGTTTTCGGCGACCGATCCGGCCGGGCTTGCCATAGGGCGCGGTCGCGATTTACATAGGGGGTCCGCTCCGTATCCGAGAGGCTCCCTCCCCGGGACCGCTCGGCCACCACCGCGACCCAGGGCCCCTGTCCCGGCCCGCCCCGCGGCCCGCTCGCGCGCAGGGCACCCCCAGCCTGCTGTCCGCCGACTCCCCCCTACCGGCAACCGTCTCGCGCGGTGCCCGGACGGAACCGGAAGATCTCATGATCAACACGAGCGCGCTGAGAGCAAAGCCCACCCTCACCGGGGAACGGGTCCACCTGGTCCCGCTGGGACCGGAGCACACCGACGCCTACTTCTCAGCCGGCCTCGACACGGAGGTCCGCAGACTCACCGGCACCCACCGACACCTCACCTACGCGGAGGCGAGGGAGTGGTGCGCGACCCGTGCGGGCCGCACCGACCGCCTGGACCTGGCCATCATCGCCCCCAAGGACGGGCGCTACCTGGGTGAGCTGTCCATCTACGCCGTGGCCGCGGAGAACGAGAGCGCCGGGTACCGCATCGCCCTGTCCGCCATCGAGTTCACCGGTCAGGGCCTGGGCCGCGAGGCCACCCAACTCGTGCTGGAGTACGCCTTCGAGAGCATCGGCCTCCACCGGGTCTGGCTCTACGTCTACGCCTTCAACATGCGCGCCATCGCCGTCTACCGCTCCTGCGGGTTCGCCGTCGAGGGCCGGCTGCGCGACTCGCTGCTCTGGGAGGGGCGCCGACACGACGCGCTCCTGATGGGGGTGCTCAGGAGCGGGCTCCGCCGGACCTGAGCCACACGGTTTTTGCTCGGCTGCGGGGTTGGGACCGCCGCGTCGGGGGGTATGCCGGTAGCACTTTCCAGCGGCTCACTCCACACAGCCGAGAGGAGCGGTGTCGGGGCTCCGGTCCCTGCACCGGTGAGGACATGAACCCGGTACCCGTTTCACTGCCCTTCGCCGACCGGTCCGAAGCGGGGCGACGCCTCGCCGAGCGGGTGCGCCCCCTCGCGGTCAACGATCCCCTCGTCCTGGCCCTGCCGCGCGGCGGGGTCCCGGTCGGGGCCGAACTCGCCCGACGCCTGGACGCCGACTTCGACGTGCTCATGGTCCGCAAGATCGGGCTGCCCGGCCGGCCCGAGACGGGGGTGGGGGCGATAGCCGAGGACGGGCGCGTGCTCTTCGACGACCGCGCCCTGGCACGGATGCAGGTGCCCCGCCAGGCCCTGTCCGACACCGTCGCCGCCGAGCGGGACGAACTCGACCGCAGACGCCGCGTCTACCGGGGCGACAGGTCGGGGCCGCGCATCGCCGGACGCGACTGCGTGATCGTGGACGACGGCGTCGCGACGGGCGGCACCGCACGCGCCGCACTGCGGATGGTGCGCGAGGCGGGCCCCTCACGGCTGATCCTGGCGGTGCCGGTCGCGGCGCCCGAGGCCGTGGAGGCGCTGCGGGAGGACGTCGACGAACTGGTGGTGCTCAGCGCGCCGGACAACTTCCACTCCGTGGGTGAGTGGTACCGCGACTTCGACCAGCTCTCCGACGGACACGTCACCGCGATCCTCGCCGAGCAGGGCCGGGTCCACCCCAGGTCCGACGCGGCCCGCGGGGTGCGGGTGCGCGCGGGCCGGGTCTACCTCGACGGCGATCTCACCGTGCCCGCCGTCCTGCGCGGCGCGGTGGTGCTGGCCGCGGGGGAGGGGCGCTCCGACCCGCGCTGGCAGGCGATCTCGTCGGCCATGCAGCAGGCCGGGTACGCGACCCTCCTCCTGGACCTGCTGACCGTCCAGGAGCAGGAGTCGGGTTCGGGCGGCGCCGACACGGCCGTGATGGGCGAGCGGCTGAGTGCCGCCGTCACCTGGCTGCGCCGCGCGACCGACGCGGCGAACGAGCCCCTGGGGGTGCTGGGTTCGGGAAGCGCGGCTCCGGCGGCTCTGGTCACGGCCGCCGAACGCCCGGAGGACGTGGCCGCGGTGGTGGTCCACGGGGGGCGGATCGACCTGGCCGAACCGAGCCTGCCCGAGGTCCGGGCACCGGTCCTGGTCCTGCTGGAGAGCAGGGACTCCTTCGTGCGCGAGCTGGGTGAGTGGGCGCGGGGCCGCATGGGCGGACCGACCGACCTGCGTGTCATGTCGGGCGCTGAGCAACTGCTCCACGGTGCGAAGGAGTGGCGCCAGGTCGCGGGGGAGACCCTGGACTGGTTCGACCGGCACCTCGCGGGCCGCAGGGAGTGAACCCGCCGGGTCCGGAGTGCGGAAACCGGGGCTTCCACGGCCCCTCGGGGCATGAGAAAACCCGCGGCGCCCTCGACGTCGAACGTCGGGGCGCCGCGGGTTGATCGGGGGCCGGGGCCACCGGGGGAGATCCGCTGTGCCGTGGTTCGGGAACCTCGGTCAGGCAGCGTTGGCGCGGCGCATACGGCGACGGCGCTCGGAGGCGCGCTCGTCCTCGTTCAGGCCACCCCAGGTACCGTACTTCTCCGGACGCGAGATCGCGTAGTCCAGGCAGTCGGTTCGCACAGGGCAGGCCGCACAGATCTCCTTGGCCTTGCGCTCCCGAATCTCCCGCTCCGGCTGGCGTTCGCCATCCGGGCCGAAGAAGAGCACAAGGTCCTCGCCCCGGCACGCGGCGGCATCCTGCCACCCCCAGCTCGGGCGGGGGCGCAGCGCGGCCTGCCGACGTACCTGAGACATGCTTGAACCACCTCTACTGAAATCACTAGTAAGCTGTCGGAAAAAGCTTCAGTCACCAAAAGTTGGTCATGCGGCGTGAGTCACCCCGCACGACGCAAACGCCGAACGGTGCAGACGATGTTCCCCGGTGTGGCTGAGACCACGAGAAGCACAGACCATGCGGCAGGGTTTGCTGAAGACGGAGTGCTCTCACGCGAACGGCTGCGGAGGCGGTGACGGCCTCCGTCCGAGCCGGTACGTAATCATGCCATCCCCACTCCCGATCCTGCACGGGGGGTGGGGAAATTACTCGCCCAACCGTTACCGAAACCTGATGTCTACTGACTGGTCTTCGGTCGTTTGTCCGAGTTTGTCGTAAATCACAAGATCTACGGTCTTGAGCAGGACACAGCACATCGTATGGTGCGATGTCCCTCCTGCCTAGGGGGTTCTCCTGATACACCGATCACATTGTGGTCTGTGTGGAGCTCCGAGATTTGGCGTGACCGTATGTCCTCACCCTGCGTCGCGTCCGCCGGGGTGCACGGCGCGGGGTGACGGCCCCGGCGGACCGGGTCGATATCCTCCCCGGGCACGCCGCGACGCACCGTCCCGCACGCCCCCTCGGGGCCCGGCGCGCGTACGCCTCCCCACCCCTAGGGGAAGGACCGGGGGAACCGCCCGGAACGGGTCATGGTGCGGCGGCGTCCCAGACGATAGAAAGCAACGGGTGCGGCCCCGTCCACGCGGGATCGCGCGCACCCGCGGACGCGGAACCCAATCCGAGGAGACGAAACACCGTGGCCCTCTTGCGGCTCATCCTGAACATCATCTGGCTCTTCGTCGCCGGCTTCTGGCTGGCGGTCGGCTACGTCGTCGCCGGAGTCATCTGCTGCATCCTGATCGTCACCATCCCGTTCGGGATCGCCTCCTTCCGCATGGCCAGCTACGCGATCTGGCCCTTCGGCAGGGAGCTGGTCCGCAGGCAGGGGGCCGGCGGCGGCAGTACCTTCCTCAACGTCATCTGGCTGATCGTCGCCGGTTGGTGGCTGACGATCGGCCATATCGCCACCGCGCTCGGCCTCGCCGTCACTATCATCGGGATCCCGCTGGCCTGGGCCTCGCTGAAGATGATCCCCGTGGCGCTGGCGCCTTTCGGCAACGAGATCGTGCACAGTGGCCGCCCCAGGGAACCCTGGCAGTTCTGACGCCGTTGATTTCCCGACGGGCACGGGAGAACCAGGACCCTCGTCCGCGCATCCCCCCGGTACCACCTCCGCGTGCCCGTCGCCTCCCGTGCGGGCACCACGCAGCATCCTGAGAATGGAGTTCATGTGCAAGCCCAACGGCCGGGAGTGTGGGCGCTCCTGAACAAATGGCTCACGGCCCGCAGGGCCAGAGCCGAGCGCCTCGCCCAGTTGGAGGCCCGGAACGAGCCCTCCGAGCCCGAACCCCAGGACCCGGCGCAGGGCCCGGCCGAGCAGGACGACGTCGGAGCGGGCGACATCCTGAAGTCGGTCAGCGACGTCGCCTGGCGCTTCCTCCTGATCGGGGTCGTGGCCGGCCTGCTCCTCTACGGCCTCGTCTACCTGTCGGTCGTCACCCTGCCGATGATCCTCGCGGTGTTCATCACCGCCCTGCTCATGCCGCTCGCCAACCTGCTGCGGCGCAAGGGCCTGGGCCGGGGGTCGTCGACGGCGATCTCGATCCTGGTCGGACTCGTCATCTTCGGCGGCGTGATCTCGATGATCGTCACGCCCGCCGTACAGGGTTTCGGCCCCCTGGTCGACAGCGTCACCAGCGCGGTCAGTGAACTTCAGGACATCGAGGTGCCCTTCGGGCTCGACCCGGCGCTGTTCACCGACATGATCGACGACGCCTGGGTGCAGATCCAGGCCATGATCTCCGAGAACCAGGACCAGCTGCTCAGCGGTGCCTGGACCGCGGGCGCCGCCGTGATCTCGGTGCTGGTGGGCATCGTCCTCATCATCGCCCTGACCGTGTACTTCGTGCACTCGGGCGACCAGCTCATGGACTGGTTCCTCACCCTGTTCCCGCCGCGCTCCCGTCCGGGCCTGCGCCACGCGGGCGACGTCGCCTACGGCGTCATGGGGCGCTACGTGCGCGGTGTGGCCGCGGTCGGGTTCTTCGACGCCGTCGGCATCGGCATCGCCCTGGTCTTCCTGATCGACATCAACCTTGCCATCCCGCTGATCGTGCTGACCTTCGTCGGCGCGTTCCTGCCGATCATCGGCGCCTTCCTGACGGGCCTCCTGGCCGCGATGGTCGCGTTCGTCACCGAGGGCTGGATCGTCGCGCTCGTCGTCGTCGGCGCCGTGGTCCTGGTGCAGCAGCTGGAGAGCAACGTCTTCGCACCGCGCATCTACGGTGCGTCGCTCGACCTGCCGTCGCCCGTCGTGCTGATCGCGATCTCCGTGGGCGCCGTGGTCGGGAACATCCCCGGTATGTTCCTGGCCACGCCGGTGGCCGCGGTCCTGGCGGCCCTGCTGCGCAACCGTCCGCCGAGCCATCACGACGACTCGGCGGACGAACCGCCGGCGGCCCCCGACGGGAAGCAACCCGTGGCGGCGACAGCGGTCGTCGTGGCCAAGGTCCCCAAGGAGAGGGAGACCGCGGCCAGGACGCCCGGGGACGCGGAGACCGAGGGCACGGACTCCGCCGCCAAGGAGGAGTAGGGCCTCGCGGGCGCCGGAGTGACCGGCGACGCCCGACCGAGGGGAATGCGCGGTGCCCCCGCCCCCGTTGACCGGTGGGCGGGGGCACAGCCGTGTCCGGCTGCTTCCGGGAAAACGGATCGCCGCATCCCCCGTCCGTGCCGTTAGGCTGGGTCGGTCGGCCCGATGGCCACCACCCCCACCGACGCGGAGGAGCCACCGCTCCCGTTCACCGCGGGTGCGCGTCCGGCCGAACCGAACCGTCCCACCACCTCGTAGGAAGCCCCACCATGCTGATCGCCACCGACCTCGAACTGCGTGTCGGTCCTCGACTCCTGTTGGAGCCGACCACCTTCCGCGTCGCCGCCGGGGACCGGATCGGACTGGTCGGCCGCAACGGTGCGGGCAAGACGACCATGACCAAGGTGCTGGCGGGCGAGGGCCTGCCCACCGGCGGTACGGTCACATCCTCCGGCACCATCGGCTATCTGCCTCAGGACCCGCGCACGGGCGACCCGGACGTCATCGCCCAGGACCGCGTGCTGTCCGCCCGCGGCATCGACGAGGCCCTGCGCGGTATGCGCGAGGCCGAGAAGAAGATGGCCAGTACCGACAACAAGACCCGTAACAAGGGTGTGCGCGCCTACTCCCGGTGGGAGGAGCGCCTGCACGTGCTGGGCGGGTACGCCGCCGAGTCCGAGGCCGCCGCCATCGCCTCCAGCCTGGGCCTGCCCGACAAGGTGCTCTCCCAGCCCCTGCACACGCTCTCCGGCGGTCAGCGCCGCCGCATCGAGCTGGCGCGCATCCTGTTCAGCGGCGCCGACACGCTGCTGCTGGACGAGCCCACCAACCACCTGGACGCCGACTCCATCGTCTGGCTGCGCGACTTCCTCAAGTCGCACCAGGGCGGACTCATCGTGATCAGCCACGACGTCGACCTGGTCGAGCACGTGGTGAACAAGGTGTTCTACCTGGACGCCAACCGCAGCGTCATCGACATCTACAACATGGGCTGGAAGCTGTACCTGGAGCAGCGCGAGGCCGACGAGCGCCGGCGCAAGCGCGAGCTGGCCAACGCCGAGAAGCAGGCCGACACCCTGCGCAAGCAGGCGGACAGGTTCCGGGCCAAGGCGTCCAAGGCGCGGGCGGCCCAGCAGATGCTCAACCGGGCCGACCGGCTCCTGGACGGCGTGCAGGGCGTGCGCAAGTCCGACAAGGTGGCCAAGCTGCGCTTCCCCGACCCGGCGCCCAGCGGACGCACGCCGCTGATGGCGGAGGGGCTGTCCAAGTCCTACGGCTCGCTGGAGATCTTCACCGGCGTGGACCTGGCGATCGACCGGGGCAGCCGCGTGGTGATCCTGGGCCTCAACGGCGCCGGCAAGACCACGCTGCTGCGGCTTCTCGGCGGGGTCGAGGAGCCCGACTTCGGCTCCGTGGTTCCCGGGCACGGGCTCAAGCTCGGCTACTACGCCCAGGAGCACGAGACCCTGGACGTGGGCCGCAGCGTCCTGGAGAACATGATGAGCGCGGCCCCGCACCTCCCGGAGGTGGAGGCGCGGCGCACGCTGGGCTCGTTCCTGTTCACCGGCGACGACGTCGACAAGCCGGCGGGCGTGCTCTCCGGCGGGGAGAAGACCCGGCTGGCCCTGGCCACGCTGGTCGTCTCCAGCGCCAACGTGCTGCTGCTGGACGAGCCCACCAACAACCTGGACCCGGCCAGCCGCGAGGAGATCCTGGCGGCGCTGCGCAACTACAAGGGTGCGATCGTGCTGGTGACACACGACGAGGGCGCGGTCGACGCGCTCCAGCCCGAACGGGTCATCCTGCTGCCGGACGGTGTCGAGGACGTGTGGAACGCCGAGTTCGAGGACCTGATCTCGCTGGCGTGAGACGGGGGCCGTGAGGGCCCGCGGTGACGGAGGTGGACGCCCAGCGTGCTGGGAGGTTCACCTCCGTCTTTTTCGGTTGGTGTTTGCGGCGTTCCGAAACCTGGGTCGGGGCGGGGGTGCGCGGCGCGGCGCGAGGTGAATGTGGCGGGGCGTGAGCGCCATGCCGGATCATGGCAGGGATTCCAGAAGCGGTTGACCGGACGACTCGGAGGAGTGAACTGTGGACGATGCGCTGAGGAAGGGCACCCGGGTGGCGGGGACGGACCGTTCCGAGCTCGCGGCCCAGCTCAAGCGGCGCTACGACTCGGGCGAGAGCATCCGCATGCTGGCGGCGGCCACCGGGCGTTCCTACGGTTTCGTCCACCGGCTGCTCAGTGAGGCAGGAGCCGAGCTGCGCGGGCGCGGCGGGGCCACGCGCAAGGCCTGAGGCCCCGTACGTGCGACCGGTGGTTACCGATGAGTAATATCGGGGGTGACACCGAGCACGACGGAGGAACCCATGGCACAGGCGTCGAACGGGCCCGGGCAGCTGCCCACGGAAGCGGAGCTGACCCGGGCCGGGCTCAGGCTGGCCGTGGACGGCCAGGTCGCCCGCATCACCATCAGCCGCCCCGAACGGCGCAACGCCATGACCGGCCGCACCTGGACCACCTTGGCCCACATCGGCCAGACCCTCCCGGCCGATGTCCGAATCGTCGTGCTCGCGGGGGAAGGTGACATCTTCTCCGCCGGCATCGACCTCAACATGTTCACCCCCGAGGGTGTGGACGGCGAGCGCTCCATGGTCGCGGGCATCCTCGACGGCACCTCCACCAAGGCCGACGTCGAGGCGTACATCGCCGGCCTCCAGGAGGGCTTCCTCTGGCTGCGCCGCCCCGACCTCGTCACCGTCGCCGCCGTACGCGGCCACGCCATCGGCGCGGGCTTTCAGCTGGCGCTCTCCTGCGACCTGCGCATCCTCGCCGACGACGCCAACTTCTGCATGAAGGAGCCCGCCCTCGGGCTGGTCCCCGACCTCACCGGAACCAAGCCGCTCGTGGACATCGTCGGTGTCCACCGCGCCGTCGAGATCTGCCTGACCGCCCGCCGCGTCGGCGCGCAGGAGGCCCGCGAACTCGGACTGGCCGAACTCGTCGTCCCCGCAGACGAGCTCTCCGCCGCCGTGGACGACGTCGTCGCCGCGCTGCTCGCCACCGACGCCGAGGCCGCGGCCGCCACCAAGGCCCTCCTCCAACAGGCCGCGGGCAACACACTCGGGGAACAGGCCGAGGCCGAGCGCCGCGCCCAGGTCGGCCGCCTCACCGCGCTGGCCCGGACGATGTCCTCCTAGACGCGGCGCGACACCCGGGAAGGGGTGGGGGAGACCCGTATCACCGGTGAAAAACCCCCATCCCGTCCCCGATTCCGGACGATGTCTAGTACGCTTCTGCAAGCGGTCGTCCAGTAATGCCGCGCGCATCCGAGCGCGCCGAGGCCGCACAAGACGCGGAGAGCGTGTCGACCCCGTCGGCGCCACTCTTGCCCGAAGAGTTGCTCGTACCCACGCAGTGGGATGCACCGAGCGCAGGAGCCCCAAGAATCGAAGGGGTCCGCTTCCGCGTGTGATCAGGCGCGTTTGTGTGATTTCTTCGCTGGGTCCGCTGTGGCCGTGTGGAGCCTTCCTCGAAACGCCGCCAAACGATGAGGAAGGTACACGTCACTTGACGACGGACACTGCCGTAATGCCCGCTTTCGACTCCCTGGGGCTTCCCCAGGACATCGTCGACGAGCTGGCCAAGAACGGTGTGACCACCCCGTTCCCGATCCAGGCCGCCACCATCCCCGACGCCATCGAGGGCCGCGACGTCCTCGGCTGCGGTCGCACCGGATCGGGCAAGACCCTGGCCTTCGGCCTGCCGGTCCTGATGCGCGCCGCGGAGCGCCGCGCCGCCGCCAACCGCCCCCGGGCCCTGATCCTGGTGCCCACCCGCGAACTCGCCCACCAGGTGCGCGACGCCCTGCGCGGTTACTCCCGCGTCGTGGGTGTGCGCGTCGGCGACGTCGTCGGCGGTAGCTCCTACACCCGCCAGATCAACGAACTCCGCCGCGGCGTCGAGGTCCTCGTCGCCACGCCGGGCCGTCTCACCGACCTCATCGACCAGGGCGCCTGCGACCTGAGCGACGTCGAGGTCTCGGTGCTGGACGAGGCCGACCAGATGTGCGACATGGGCTTCATGCCGCAGGTCACCGAGCTCCTCGACCAGGTGCACCCCGACGGTCAGACCCTGCTGTTCTCGGCCACGCTCGACGGCGATGTCGACAAGCTGGTCCGCAAGTACATGAAGGACCCGCAGACCCACTCCGTGGACCCGCCGGTCTCCCAGGTCACCGCCATGGAGCACCACCTGCTCAAGGTGCTGCCCCGTGACAAGAACAAGATCATCACCCAGATCGCCGCGCGCGACGGCCGCACGATCCTGTTCGTGCGCAGCAAGTACCGCGCGGACGCCATCAGCGAGCAGCTGGCGGCGGCGGGCGTGCCCTGCGCGTCCCTGCACGGCGGCAAGACGCAGAGCGTGCGCACCCGCACCCTCGCCAAGTTCCGCGAGGGCAAGATCCAGGCGCTGGTCGCCACCGACGTCGCCGCCCGCGGCATCCACGTCGACGGCATCGACATGGTCGTCAACATCGACCTGCCCACCGGGCACAAGGACTACCTGCACCGCGGCGGCCGTACCGCGCGCGCCGGCGCCTCCGGCCTGGTCGTCTCCCTGGTCGCGCCCAACCAGCGCCGCATGGCGCGCCGCCTGCTCAGTGACGCCGGCGTCGACGCCAAGCAGCACCTGGTCAACCCGGGCGACGAGCTGCTCACCGAGGTGACCGGGGCCAAGGAGCCCTCCTGGGAGCCGTGGATCGAGCCGCCCGAGCCCGTGCGCGAGCGCCGCGGACGCGGTGGCCCCCGTCGCAGTGGCGGCGGCTACGGCGGTGGCGGCGGCTACCGCGGCGGTTACCGTGGCGGCGACAACCGCGGCGGTGGCGGCGGCTACCGCGGCGGCAGCGGTGGCGGCGGCTACCGGGGCGACCGCCCCGAGGGCGGCGGCTTCCGTGACGGCGAGCGCCGCAACGACCGCGGCGAGGGCGGCGGCTACCGCGGCGGCGAGCGCCGTGAGTACGCCCCGCGCGGCGAGGGCGGCTACCGCGGCGGCGAGAACCGCGGCGGTGGCGGCGGCTACCGCGGTGGCGACAACCGCGGCGGTGGCGGCGGTTACCGTGGCGGCGAGAACCGCGGCGGTGGCGGCGGCTACCGCGGCGGCAGCGGTGGCGGCGGCTACCGGGGCGACCGTCCCCGCACCGACCGCTACGACTCCGCCCCGCAGCACTAGGGTGTGAACGGACTCGGGCCCGGCAGGTTCTCCTGCCGGGCCCGAGCCCTTTTCCGGGGTTACCCTCTTCTCTCGGACACCGGCACCTCGCGCAGGTCGCGACCCCGGGTCTCCCGGGACAGGGCGACGGCCAGGAGGGTGATCGCGCCCATCGCCGCCACGTACAGCGAGATGGGGAGGCTGGTGCCGAACCGCATCAGCAGGGCGGTCGCGATGAGGGGGGCCAGGCCCCCGGCCACGATCGAGGCCAGCTGGTAGCCGACCGACGCTCCCGAGTAGCGCACACGGGTGCTGAACAGCTCGGAGAAGAACGCCGCCTGCGGGCCGTACATCGCCCCGTGCATCACCAGTCCCACCGTCGCCGCCAGCGTCACCGACCAGAAGGAACCCAGGTCGATGAGGGGGAAGAACGCGAAAGCCCACACGGCGACCCCCACCGCACCGATCGCCGTCACCGGACGGCGGCCGAACCGGTCCGACAGGGCTCCCCAGGCGGGGATCGTCACCAGGTGCACCGCCGAGGCGATCAGGACCGCGTTGAGGACCTGGCCGTTGGGCATGTTCACCTGCTGGGTCGCGTAGACCAGGATGAACGCGGTGACCACGTAGTACGAGACGTTCTCGGCCATGCGCACGCCCATCGCGACCAGTGCCTCGCGCCAGTGGTCGCGGAGCACGCCCAGGATCGGGGCGCGCTCGGGACCGGACGAGGCCGCGGCCCGCTCGTGCGCCTCGCGGAACACCGGGGACTCGCTCACCGCGAGGCGGATCCACAGGCCCAGGAGGACCAGGACGCCCGAGAGCAGGAACGGGATGCGCCACCCCCAGTCGAGGAACACCGCGTCGCTCATCACCACCGCGAGGACCGCCAGGACCGCGGTGGCCAGCAGGTTGCCGCCCGGTGCGCCCGCCTGGGGCCAGGAGGCCCAGAAGCCCCGGTGCCTGGGCTGTCCGTGCTCGGCGACCAGCAGGACCGCCCCTCCCCACTCGCCGCCCAGCGCGAATCCCTGGACGACCCGCAGCAGGGTCAGCAGGAGCGGCGCTGCCACGCCGATCGCCGCGTAGGTCGGCAGCAGCCCGATCGCGAAGGTCGCGCCGCCCATCATGAGCAGGCTGATGATCAACAGCTGTTTTCGGCCGACCCGGTCGCCGAAGTGGCCGAAGACCAGCCCTCCGAGCGGGCGGGCGACGAACCCGACCGCGTAGGTGGTGAACGCCAGCATCGTGCCGACCAGGGGGTCGGACTCGGGGAAGAAGACGTGGTTGAAGACCAGGGCGGCCGCGGCGCCGTAGAGGAAGAAGTCGTACCACTCGATGGTCGTGCCGACCAGGCTGGCGGTGACCACGCGGAGGAAGGGCTTCCCCGGTTTCCGGGTCTCGGGTGCGGACGGGGGTTCGGGGGAGGAGTTCTGTTCCATGCCGGAACGGTAGGAAGGGCGCGCCCGGCTGACCATGGGCGGCGCCCCCACAGGTCGGACCCCGATCATGTGTCCGGCCGGGGTTGTTGACCCATTACGGTCCTTTACCGCCCCTTCGCGTGTCCGAATCGCCCGAAACCGGAGGTGGCCTGGACAGTTGCGGGACAGCCCCGATGTCGTACTCGGGACCACCACGCCGCCTGAAGGGGAACGCGTGAACGTCCTCAACGTCCTACTCGTCACCGTCAACGACTTCTTCTGGAGCTACCTCCTCATCCCGCTCCTGGTCGTTCTCGCCTTGTACTTCACGGTGCGTTCGGGGCTCGTGCAGCTGCGGCTGTTCCCCGAGATGTTCCGGGTGCTGAGGAGCAGCCCGGGAACCGCGCCCGACGGAGGCAGGGAGATCTCGGCTTTCCAGGCCTTCGCCATCTCCGCCGCATCCCGGGTGGGGACCGGGAACATCGTCGGCGTGGCGACCGCGATCATGCTGGGCGGGCCCGGAGCGGTCTTCTGGATGTGGGCGATGGCCTGTGTCCTGGGCGCGGCGGCGTTCGTGGAGTCGACGCTGGCCCAGCTGTACAAGGTGCGCACCAGCACGGGGTTCCGAGGCGGGCCCGCGTACTACATGCTGCTCGGGCTGGGGCAGCGGTGGATGGGCGCCCTCTTCGCGGTCCTCATCACCGTCACCTTCAGCCTCGTCTTCAACTCGGTGCAGGCGAACAGCATCACCGGGGCCATCTCCACCTCCGCGCACGAACTGGGCTCGCCCACCGGCTGGTTCCTGAACCTGCTGGTCGGACTGGCGCTGGTCGGGCTGACCGCCGCCGTCATCTTCGGCGGGGTGCGCCGCATCGCCACCGTCGCCCAGACGCTCGTGCCCCTCATGGCGATCCTCTACATCCTGCTCGGCGCGGCAGTGGTGATCCTCAACATCGGCGAGCTGCCCCGGGTCGTCGCCGACATCTTCGCCTCGGCGTTCGGGCTGCGCGAGGCCGCCGCCGGCGGCGTGGGCGCCGCGATCGTGCAGGGCATGCGGCGCGGCATGTTCTCCAACGAGGCGGGACTGGGGTCCGCCCCCAACGCCGGTGCCACCGCGTCGGTCTCCCACCCGGCCAAGCAGGGGCTCGTGCAGACCCTGGGCGTGTACTTCGACACCTGGCTGGTGTGCTCGGTGACCGCCTTCATCATCCTCGTGTACAACCCGGACTTCGGCGTGGAGACCGGAGCGGAGGTCACCCAGCGGGCCCTCCAGTACTCCCTGGGCGACTGGTCCGTGCACGCGCTGACGGTGATCCTGTTCCTGCTGGCCTTCACCTCCGTCCTGGGGAACTACTACTACGGCGAGTCCAACCTCCGGTTCCTGGACGCCGACCCGCAGCACATGACCTACTTCCGCTACGCGGTGCTGGCCGCGGTGTTCATCGGCTCCGTGGCGCCGCTGACCCTGGTGTGGAACCTGGCCGACATCGCCATGGGTGCCATGGCCACCGTCAACCTCGTGGCACTGGCGCCGCTGTCGGCCGTCGCCTTCCGGCTGCTGGCCGACTACAGCCGACAGCTCCGCAACGGGCTCGACCCGCAGTTCACGCTGTCCAAGATGCCCGACCTCCGGAACGTGGAGTGCTGGGGTCCCGCCTCCGGCTCCCTCCCCGACGACGTCCAGCGCGGGGAGGGGGACGCCCCGAGCGACCCGGCCACGGCCCTGGCGGAGCGGGACGCGAACGACGGTGGAACCGGCGGCTCCCACGCGGACCCCGGTGCCGAGGAGGACGGCCCGGGCGACGACGGCCCGGACGAGGGGCCGGACCAGGGTCCGCAGGAGCGCTAGGGCGTGTTCTGTGGATGCTTTCGGTTGACTCGGCGCTTGCGCCGATCGACGCGAGCGGCTTCCAGGCCATCTCTCGCAAGACGGGTAGTGCAGGTCAGCCCGGGTTTGGCTGTCCGAGCGCAGTCGGTGCGGCGAGAGGCAGCCTGGGGGACGCGAGCCCGGAATGACCCGCGGAACACGCCCTAGCGGGCCCGCCGGGCGCCGCGGCGCCGACACCGGGCGGTGTGCGAGGCCCCCGCTGCGGGGCTCCTCCCCGCCCCGCGGAGGACGGTCGTCCACAGGGGGCGTCGGCCCGTCCCGGACGAAAACGATTTTCGGTACTATGCGTGGAGACCCCGCCCGACCACCACGGAGACCGCCGTGCCCGACCGGACCTCACCGGCCGCCGAACCCATCCAGCCCCCGCCGGCCTCCCTCGGCGACTCCCTCGCCGGGGGGTGGTCGGAGCGCGGCGACGAGCTTCCCCCCGAGGACTGGGGGCGTGAACGGGGCCGCCGCAGGACCGGAACGGTCTGGCTGTTCGCCCTGTTCATCACCGCGATGGCGCTGGGGCACGCCTGGATCTCCGACGAGCTGACCAGCCAGGCGTTCCTGGCGTGGGCCACCATCTTCACCGCGATCAGCTTCCAGGCGCTGCCCTTCCTGGTGTTCGGGGTGGCGCTGTCCGCCGCGCTCACCGCGTTCGTGCCGCCCTCGGCCTACCAGCGGTTCATCCCGTCCAAGCCGAGCCGGGCCGTGCCGATCGCCGGGGCCTCCGGGGCCCTGCTGCCCGGCTGCGAGTGCGCCTCGGTGCCCATCGCCGGAAGCCTGATCAAGGGCGGGGTCGCCCCGGCGGCCGCGCTCACCTTCCTGCTGGCGGCGCCCTCCATCAACCCGGTCGTCATGATCGCCACGGCGGTGGCCTTCGCCGGACAGCCCGAGATGATCCTGGCGCGGTTCGTGGCCTCGCTGCTCGCGTCCGTGGTCATCGGGTGGATCTGGGTGCGCTTCGGCCGCGCCGACTGGCTCCGCCTGCCCACGCACACGCACGCCCCCGGAAGCTCCCGGTGGCAGGTCTTCCGCGAGTCGATGCTGCACGACATGATGCACGCGGGCGGCTACCTGGTGGTCGGAGGTCTGGCCGCGGCCACCCTCAACATCATGGTGCCGCGCGAGTGGCTGCTGGCGGTCGCCGGGATGCCGGTGGTCTCGGTCCTCGTGCTCGCCCTCCTCGCCATCCTGCTGTCCATCTGCTCCGAGGCCGACGCGTTCGTCGCGGTCAGCCTCACCGACTTCTCGCCCACCGCCAAGCTCGCGTTCATGGTGATCGGACCGATCGTCGACCTCAAGCTCCTCGCGATGCAGGCGGGCGTCTTCGGCTGGCGCTTCGTGGCCCGCTTCGCGCCGCTGTGCCTGGTGGTCGGGCTGCTCAGCACTTTCCTGATCGGAGGACTGCTCCTGTGAACCGCATCGCCCAGGGACTCACCCTCGTCCTGCTCGGCGCGGCCGCGCTGACCAGCACGATCCCCACCGACCTCTACCTCAACTGGGTCAAGGCGGGCTTCGGTCCCTTCCTCATCGCCGCAGGCGTGGTGATGGTCCTGCTCGGCGTGCTCGTCATCGCCGCCGAGATCCGCGGCGAGAACGAGGCGCTGGAGGAGCGGCACGAGCAGGAGGAGCCCGCCGCCGTCCGCGCGGAGGGCGCGGCCGCCGTGGAGAGGGACTACGAGGAAGCGTACGGCCGCGGTCGCGGCCACGACGCACACGACCACTCCCGGGCCCCCGGCGTGGCGTGGCTGCTCCTGCTCCCGGTGCTCGCCGTGTTCGTCGTCGCCCCGCCCGCCCTGGGCTCCTACACGGTGGAGGCCACCTCCGGTTCCTCCGGACCGCCGCCCGAGGACCGGCGCTCGGGGGTGTTCGACGACGGGATCGAGGAGGCCTCTCCGGGCGAGGTCGTCACCCTGGACATCCGGCAGTTCGTGATGCGCGCCTGGATCGACGAGGACCGCCTGCTGGCCGGGCAGGAGGTCGAGCTGACCGGGTTCGCGGTGCCCGAGAGGGACGGGGACGGGTGGTACCTCGCACGCCTGCAGATGGCCTGCTGCGCCGCCGACGCCGTCGTCAACAAGGTGTACATCTCCAACGAGCCCGCGCCCGAGGCCGACACGTGGTGGACGGTGCGGGGCACCTGGGTCGAGCCCGAGGGTGAGATCTTCGAGGTCAGCGAACACGAGATCACGGCCCTGGAGGTCCGTGAGGTCACCGATCCGCCGGACCCCTACGAGTAGGGGCCCGCGGGCCGCCCACCCTCTCCCGGCCGTCGCCGCCTCCACGGCGCACTCTGCGCCACACCGTTCACCATTCGCCGGATTATGGTCGCGATGGGTGACAATGGGCGGGTGTCAGAGCGGAGCAGCGGACGCGGGGGAGTGTGGGGCCGACTGCGCCCCCGGTCGATCCGTGCCAGGGTCACCGTCGGGGCGGTCGTCGCCCTGATCCTGGTCACCGGCCTGTCACTCTTCCTCAGCAGCTACCTCATCCGGGAGATAGCGCTGACCCAGGCCAGGGACCAGGCGGACGACGAGGCCCGCAGGGTCTCCGAGCAGATCGTCACCGAACGTTACGAAGGGCCCATCCCCAACGGCGAGACGATCCTGCGCATACAGATCGTCGACTGGGAGACCGACCAGGTGGTCGCCGCCTCCAGCGCGGTGCAGGGCCAGCCCCCGATCACGGACATGCGCCCGGCCGCGGGGGACTTCCGCCTCGAGACCACCGTCTGCGGCGTGATCGCGGGTCCCGCACCCAACGACTGCCTGCTCGTGGTCGGGTACGCCGTCCACGAGTCCGTGTACGGCGAGGTCGTCGTCCTGACGGCGACGAGGGCGCCCAACATCCTGGGTTCGGGACTGATCGAGCTGGTGCTGCTGGGGACGTCCGTGGTCCTCCTCGTCATCACCACGATCATCATCTGGTTCGGGGTCGGCCGCGCCCTGCGGCCGGTGGAGAGGATCAGCGAGCAGCTCGACACGCTCTCCGCCAGCGACCTGAACCGCAGGCTCCCGGTCCCCCGCAGCGACGACGAGATCGCCCACCTGGCCCGCACCGCCAACGCGAGCCTGGCCCGGCTGGACGAGGCCGTCACCCGGCAGCGGCGGTTCGTCTCCGACGCCTCACACGAGCTGCGCAACCCCATCGCCGGAATGCGCACCAAGCTGGAGGTCGAGCTCTCCGACCCCGAACCGGACACCCGCTCGCGCGAACTCCTGCTCACCGGCCTGCTCTCGGACACCGAGCGGTTGGAGAACATCGTCTCGGACCTGCTCGAACTCGCCCGCCTGGACACCGACGTGGCCACCCAGCGGGAGCCGGTCGACCTGACGGCGGTCATCACGGGGGAGTTCGTGGACAAACGGCGCCACCCCGCACTGAGGGTGCACGCCTCCGGCCCGGTCCACGTGACCATCAACAGGCTCCGCCTGGTCCGCGTCCTCACCAACCTGATCGCCAACGCCGAACGCCACGCCCGCTCCCGGATCGACATCATCGTCGAGCGCGACGGAGACGCGTCGGTGGTGGAGGTCCACGACGACGGGGCGGGGATCCCCGCCATGGACCGCGAACGGATCTTCGAGCGGTTCGCGCGCCTCAAGGAGTCGCGCGAGCGGGACCCGGGCGGCAGCGGTCTGGGCCTGCCCATCTCGCGCGCGATCGTACGGGCCAGCGGAGGAAGCCTCACGGCCGGGCACAGCGACCTGCTCGGCGGCGCGGTGTTCACCTTGCGCATCCCCGACACCACCGAGTAGCGGGAGGCAGCGGACATGTCACCGGGAAGCCATGCGGTCGCACTGCCCGACGGCGGGGACGGCCCCCAGCGCCCCAACTACTTCCTCCTCGGGTTCGTCGGCGCCCTGGGCGTGCTCACCGCCTGGCTGCTCGTCCAGGCACTCGTCGGCGCCCGCGCGGTCCTGGTGTACATCCTCGTCGCGCTCTTCCTCGCGGTCGGGCTCAATCCCGTGATCGAGGGGCTGCGCAGTCGCGCCCGCATGCCGCGATGGGGGGCCATCCTCACGGTGTGCCTGACGATGGTGCTCTTCCTCGTCGTGTTCTTCTGGACGATCGTGCCCCCGCTCACCGAGCAGGTGACGAGCTTCGCCACGAACCTGCCGGACACCCTGAACGACCTCCAGAACACGCCCTTCTTCGCCGACCTCGAACGGCGCTACGACCTCCTGGACAAGTTCGAGGGACTGGTCACCGCGCCCGACTTCGGGCAGCAGCTCTTCGGAGGGCTGGTCGGTGTCGGGCAGGTCGTGTTCAACTCCCTGTTCGCCACGTTCACGGTGTTGATCCTGACCCTGTTCTTCATGGCGTCGCTGCCCGGGATCCTGGACGTGTCCTACCGGCTCGTGCCCCGCTCCAGCCGCGACGGCGTGCGCCGGATCGGCGACGAGATCGTCCGGCGCATCGGCGCGTTCATCGCGGGCCAGCTGGTGGTGGCGGCCCTGGGCGGAGTGGTGGCGTTCCTGTTCCTGTGGGCGATCGGCTCGGCCTACGCTCTCACCCTGGCCCTGGTCGTGGGTGTGACAGCGCTCATCCCCCTGGTGGGCACCACCATCGGGGCGCTGGTGGCCTCCCTGGCGGTGGCCCTGGGCAGTCCGTTGCTGGGGCTGGTCACGCTGGTGTTCTTCCTGATCTACCAGCAGATCGAGAGCTACGTGATCGCGCCGCGGGTGATGCGCCACGCGGTGGACGTCACGCCGACCGTCAACATCACCGCGGCGCTCGTCGGCGGGGCACTGATGGGGCTCGTGGGCGCCCTGCTGGCGATCCCGACGGCGGCGGCGCTCACGCTCATCCTGAAGCAGGTGGTGTTCCCCCGCCTGGAGCGCCGCTGACGCCGACCGGCATAGGCTGCCGGGATGGTGGAGGAGCCGCCCGGCGGCGGAGGAGGACGCGGCGGTCGGCTGTCACGGGCCGTGCTGCTTGCGGCCTGGGTCGCGGTACTGGTTCTGGCGCTGTTCCACGGGCCGGGCCCGGCCGCCCTGCGGAGCTGGGTGGAGGGCGCGGGCGCGTCCGGTCCCGCGGTCTATCTCGCCGTCTACGTCGTGGCGGTGTTCGCCCTGGTGCCGCGGCCCGCCCTGAACGCCCTCGCGGGACTGCTGTTCGGGGTTCCGCTCGGGCTCGTCCTGGCACTGGCGGGAGGGGTGGGCGCCGCGCTGGCCCAGTTCGCGGTGGCCCGGCACGTGGCGGGGGACGCGGTGGCGCGGCGGTTGCCCGAGGGGATCCGCGAACGGCTGGACGCCCTGGCGGGTGGGCGCGCGTTCCTGGCGGTGCTCCAGTTGCGGCTGCTGCCGGTGGTTCCGTACCAGGCGGTGAACTACGGCCTCGGGCTGACTCGGATGGGCGTGTGGCCGTTCGCCTCGGGCACGTTCGCGGGAGCCGTCCCGGCGACGGCGGCGCTGGTGCTGGTCGGGGACGGGGGAGCCGACCTCGGCGGACCGGTCGCGGTGGCGGGGACTCTGCTCACTGTGGTGATCGGTGCGGTGTGGTGGCTGCGGAGCCGGTCCGCGGCGGCGGCCGGGGCCGGGGGGCGGCGGGGCTGATCCGGCGCCCGCCGCCGCGGGCCGCCCCTACCCGCCCGCCGGGCCGAAGAGGGGCACCTCGTCCGGGGTGGGGCGTTCCAGATCGAAGGGGAGGATCTCCCCGCCGGCGCTGTCGGTGACCATCGGCTCCTGGAGGACCTCGGGTTCCTCACCCGCCCTGTTCTGTACCACCATGACGCCGGAGTAGCCGCTGTGGTCGTCCTCGGTGGCCGCGAACGGGACGAGCCCGGGGCCGGCCCACTCGTGCGCGTGCAGGGTGTCGATCAGGTTCTGCCGGGTCAGGTCGGGGCCGACCTCCATCAGCACCTGGGCGAACAGGGTCGCCTGCACCATGCCGTACACGGTCGTGTCGGTGAACGGGGTGCCCTCGTTGTACTCCTCGTGGATCTCCAGGAAGAACTCGGTCCACGGGTCCTCGCGCTGGGCGGCCATCGGCAGGAACGCGGTGATGATCAGGCCGTCGGTGAAGCTCTCCGGCGGGACGTCCTCCGCGTCGGTGCCCTCGGCGTACTCGTCGATGAGCCCGTTGACGATCTCCACGTCGCCGCCGAAGCTGGGGGCGATCCACTGCGGGGTGTACCCGATGGCGGCCGCCTCCATGATGGCCATGCCCAGGAACGCGGGGATGCAGTGGCAGACCGCGATGTCGGCGCCGGACGCCTTCATCTCGGCGACCTGGCCCTCGAGTTCGGGGACGCCCGGGTCGTAGGACTCCCAGGCCACGATCTCCTCGGTGAGGTACTGCTCGATCCCGGCGTGGGAGGAGGGGCCGACGTCGTCGTTCTGGTACAGCAGGCCCACGTCGTCACCGGGGAAGTTCTCCGCGATGAAGTTGCCCTGGACCTTGGCCTCCTTGGAGTAGTCGACCTGGAATCCGTAGCTGTAGGGGTAGACCTCCGGCTGGTCCCAGGCCAGGGCGCCGGACGAGACGAAGAGGTCGGGGACGCCCTCCTCGTTGAGGTCGTCGATCACCGCTTCGTGGGTCGGGGTCCCCAGGCCGCCGAGCATCGCGAAGATCTCGTGGTCGTCGATGAGGGACTCGGTGGCCTCCACGGTCTGCGCGGGGTTGAACGAGTCGTCCTGGACCTGGTACTCGATCCGGCGCCCGTGGATGCCGCCGTTGTCGTTGATGTGGTCGAACACCGCGCGGGCGCCGGTGGACACGTGGCGGAATCCGGGGGAGGCCGGTCCGGTGAGGGGCTGGTGTGTGCCGATGACGACGGCGTCGTCACCGACCCCCCGGATGTCGGCCTCGAGGGCCGCGGCCTCGTCGTCCGCGGCTCGGCCGTCGGAGCAGGAGGAGACGAGAACCGCGACGGCCAGTGCCGAGGCGAGGGTGCTCAGTGGTCGCATGATGGGTGTCCTGGACTAGGTCGCGCCTGATCAGACTGGGTGTGTGGCCCCTGGGTGAGTAGTTCGCGGGCATGGAACCGGAGGCGGGGAGAAACCCTACTCACGGGTACGTTACTTGCGAGTAAACACCATGCGCGTGTCGCACGCCACCGCGACCCGGGCGGGTGCGGCACGTGCTGTGAGGGTGGGGTCGGGGCAGGAGCGCCCTGCCGGCCTTCGTTCTCCGGTGGCCGGGAACCGGTGTTCGCCGCGCCGGAGGGAGGCCTGGGGCGCCTGCGAACCAGGGCACGGGCCACCGGGCGCGAGTGGTGGGGCGCCGGGCGGGGGAGGAGTCGTCCCGACGCGGGCGGGAGGCGGTGGTGCGGGGCAGCCGCGGGGGTCGGGCCACATGCGCGACCGGGCTCGTCCCTGTCCCGCCGCACGCCGGTCCGGGGGCTATCCGCCGCCTGTGGCGGCACGGTCGGCCGTCGGTCGGGCTCGCCGCCCGAGGGTCAGGCCGGTGTCTGGGAGTGGCCTGTGACGGGGACGACGCCGTCGGCGGAGGCGGGGGCGACCGGACCGGTCGCCCCCGCGGACCTGGGCGTCCCCCGCAGGATCTCGCGCGCCAGCCGCGCGATGCCGTCGGAGGCCTGGTGCACCGCGCTGTCGCGCCGCCAGACCAGGAGGTGCCGCAACTGGATGGGTGCGCCCTCCAGGGGGCGGATCACCACGCCCTTCCCGGTGTCGAAGTCCGACTGGCAGGGGGCGATCGCCCTGCGGTCGGCGATGAGGTCGCGGATCTCCGACCGGTCGTACAGCCGGTAGGGCACCTCGGGCGTGAACCCCGCGCGCTGGCATGCCAGGTAGAAGCACTCGGGCCAGCCGGTGCCGTCCGGCGGGGTCAGCGCCCACGGGCACTCCGCCAGGTCGCCCAGTCGGATCAGGGGCTGGTGAGCGCGCGGGTGGTCCGCCCACAGGGCCACGTGCAGCGGTTCCACCGACAGCATCGCCCAGGAGAGCGGGCCGTCCGTGGACAGGTCGCGGTCCACGTAGTCGATGGTGGTCCCCAGGTCCAGGCGTCCGGCGCGCACCAGGTCGGTGACCAGTTTGGGGGAGTACTCGGTGCGCACGTGCACGGGGACGTTCGGGAAGACCTCCGGCAGCCGCGCCGAGAGTTCTATGGTCAGCGGTCCGACACCGCCCACCCGGAGTGTGGTGGGAGAGGCCCCTCGCGCGGTGATGTCGTGCAGCAGGTCGTCCATGGACAGCAGGACCGAGCGTGCGCGGACCAGGACGAACTCTCCCAGCTCGGTCGGGCGGACCCCCGAGCGCCCCCGGTGGAAGAGCGGGCCTCCGACCTCCCGTTCGATCCGCTGCAGCTGGGTCGTGAGGGCGGGCTGGGAGGTGGAGAGCGCGGCTGCCGCCTTGGTCACGCTGCCGGTGTCGGCCAGGAGGCAGATGGTCCGCAGGTGGCGGAGTTCGAGGTCCATGCGTGGAATCTAGGACGGTGAAGGGGTCTGTGTACAGCCGTATTGTCCCGGAGGTTGCTGTGAGTCGTGGTGTCGATGCGATCGGGGGTACGCTTCCCCGCTGTCAAGGGACCGGCGACCCGGTCCGCGTGCGCGCGCGTCCCCTGGGATAGGGTGCCGCTCGTCACCATATAGTTGGACGTCCTACTACATCCACGTGGTGGATGGGGCCGGCGCGGAACCGTGGGAGAGGCTCATGGCGGTCGAACGAACGCTGTACACACCAGAGGCGGAACAGCTCCTCGAACTGACCGGGGAGATCGTCGACAAGGAGCTCGCCCCCCGCGCCTCACAGGACGAGGAGGAGGGGGTCTTCCCCCGCGAGGTCTTCCGGGTCCTGGGCGCGGCGGGCCTGCTCGGGCTCCCGTACCCCGGCGAGTACGGCGGCGGCGAGCAGCCCTACGAGGTCTACCTCCAGGTGGTGGAGGAACTCGCCCGCGGATGGCTCGCGGTGGGGTTGGGCGTCAGCGTCCACACCCTGTCCTGCTACCCGGTGGCAGCCTTCGGCAGCGAGGAGCAGAAGGCCGCCCACCTGCCCGGCATGCTCGGCGGCGACCTCCTCGGCGCCTACTGCCTGTCGGAGACCACGTCCGGTTCCGACGCCGCAGCCCTGACCACCCGCGCCGAGCGCGTGGACGGCGGCGGGTACCGGGTCAACGGCGCCAAGGCCTGGATCACCCACGGGGGCGAGGCCGACTACTACTCCGTCTTCGCCCGCACCGGCGCCCCGGACTCGGGGGCTCGCGGCATCAGCTGTCTCCACGTCCCGGACGGGACCCCCGGCCTGGGCTCGGCCCCGCCCGAGCGCAAGATGGGCATGCGCTCCTCACCGACGGCCGCGGTCCTCCTCGACGACGTCCGGCTCGGCCCCGACGCCCTGATCGGCGAGGAGGGCAAGGGTTTCGGCATCGCCCTGTCCGCACTCGACTCCGGCCGCCTGGGCATCGCCGCCTGCGCCGTGGGCGTCGCCCAGGCCGCGCTGGACGCCGCGGTGGCCTACTCCCGGGAGCGCCGCCAGTTCGGCAGCGCGATCGGTGACTTCCAGGGCGTCGGCTTCATGCTCGCGGACATGGCCACCCAGATCGCCGCCTCCCGCGCCCTCTACCTGTCCGCGGCCCGGCTGCGTGACGCCGGACGGCCCTTCGGCCGGCAGGCGGCCATGGCCAAGCTGATGGCCACCGACACCGCGATGCGCGTCACCACCGACGCGGTCCAGGTCTTCGGCGGCTACGGCTACACCCGTGACTTCCCGGTCGAGCGCTACATGCGCGAGGCCAAGGTGCTCCAGATCGTCGAGGGCACCAACCAGGTGCAGCGCCTCGTGATCAGCCGCCACCTGGCGTGCGAGGGGAACTGACCGCAGGACGGATCCCCGGCCCGTGCCCGGCACGGGCCGGGGACCGGGCGCCCCCGACGGTGCGGTGTCAGTGGCGGAGCAGCCCGTCCGTGTCCCCGGGGGTGCGCACCACCGGCTCCAGGGGGCCCGGCGCCAGCGCCGCCAGCGCCGACCGGTACCCCTCGGCGCACGCCAGGTCGGTCAGGGCCGCGGTCTCCGGGCCGCCGCCGCCCTCCCACGAGACCAGGGCCGCGTCGTCGTGGGGCGGGCTCACCAGGACCCTGCGCAGCCCGCCCGACAGGCCCAGCCCGGTCGCCTTGAGGAGGGCCTCCTTGCGTGCCCAGTACCGGAAGAAGGCGCCGACCCGGTCGGCGGGCGCGAGGCGCTCCCAGACCACGTGTTCGGGCGCGGCCAGCGTGTACCCCGCCAGCCCCTCCAGGTCGCGGGCCTCCGCGACCCGCTCGACGTCGACCCCGACGGGGACGCCCTCGGCCACGGCGAGCACGACCCACTCACCCGAGTGGCTGACGGAGATCTCCCAGCCCTGGGCGGGGCCGGAGGGGTGCGGCTTGCCGTGCGGGGCGTCGTCCCCGGGGCTGGCCCCGGTGCGTTCCTTCTCCTCGCAGGAGCGGCAGCGCAGGTCGAAGGTGACCTTCTCGGGAGGGCACCCCGCCCGGTCCGCCAGCACCAGGCGGGCCATCGAACGGCCCAGGAGGTGCCGGTCGCGGTCGGCCTGGTGGCGGAAGCGGACGTTGCGGGCGCGCTCGTCCTCGTCCAGCAGGCGGAGCAGGCGGTCGTCGGCGGTGGAGGTGTGGGCCCACCAGACCTCGTAGGCCGGGGGCGCTGGGTCGAACGTCATGCTCCTCATTGTCACCTGACTTTCCCCGGGTTGGGTGGTGTGAGGTCAACCCAAACCGGGAATTCGGTTATTGGCAGGTCAGCCCGTCCCCTGGGAGGCCCGAATGTCTGTCGTCGTGTTGTTCGGAGCGGGAGCGCTCATCGGTCTGGTCGCGCTGACGGCGGTCATCATCATCACCCTCCTGACGGAGAAGCCCGGGCCGGACCACCCCGTCGGCCGGGACCGGTCCGTACTCTAGAGCGGTGCGGGACCACGCCCGTGCGAGGGCACGGGTGAAGGTGGGTCACATGGCCGAGGAAAGCCGTCCGGCGTTCGCCGCCGAGCGCCGGGAGCGCATTCTCGAACTCGTGCGCGCCCACGGCACCATGTCCCTGCGCGACATCGCCGTGAAGGTCCGCGCCTCGGAGGTCACCATCCGCCGCGACGTGCGGGCGCTGGAGGCCGAGGGGGTCGTCGACCGGCGGCGCGGCGGGGTCGCCCTGCCCGGCCGGATCGGCCACGAGCAGAGCTACTCCGGCAAGAGCGGCCAGTGCGCCGCCGAGAAGGCCGCCATCGCGGGCGCCGCCGCACGGCTGGTCCGCCCCGGCGACGCCGTCAGCATCGGTCCCGGCAGCACCGCGGAGGCCTTCGCCCGCGCGCTCCTCACGCGCAGCGACCTGACCGTGGTCACCAACTCCCTGCGCGTCGCCGACGTCCTCGCCGACGCCACGGGGGTCGAGGTGGTGGTGACAGGGGGCACCCTCCACGGGCCGATACGGGCCCTGGTCGGGGCCGCGGCTGAGGAGAGCCTGGCGGGGCTCCGCGTCAACCGGGCCTTCCTCTCCGGTAACGGGGTCAGCGCCGACCGCGGGCTGAGCACCCCCAACCCCGCGGTGGCCAGTGTGGACCGGGCGCTGGCGGCCTGTGCGGAGGAGACCATCGTCCTGGCCGACCACACCAAGATCGGCGCCGACACCATGGTGCCCACCGTCGCCCCGGAGGAGATCGCCCACCTGGTCACCGACAGCAGCGCCGACCCCGAGGTGCTGATGACCCTGGAGGAACTGGGTGCGCTCGTCCACGTCGCCGTGGTCGCCGACGAGCGGGGCCAGTAGTATGCGCCCCCGCTTCGACCGGTCGCCGGGACCGCGTACCCTACCGTTCACGCGCCTTGCGCGGTGAGCGCCCGATCGTGATCCCGGGCCCGCCTCCGAGCCGTCCCCACGTCCGACCGCCGCCCACACGCAGGAGTCGCCGCGCATGCCCTCCCAGCCGACGCCCCAACAGGTCCCGTCCGAACCGGTGCGCGTCACCCCCGAGCCGGTGGCCCTCCCCGAGCCCTGGGCGGCCTCGCGCCTGACGGTCGTCGTCCCCACCTACGACGAGGCGGGCAACCTCCCCGTCCTGGTCGGGCAGCTCATGAGCCTGGACCTGCCGGCCCTGCGGGTCGTGGTCGTGGACGACAACTCCCCGGACGGCACCGGCGAGATCGCGGACAAGCTCGCCATCGAGCACGCCGGGCGGATCAGCGTCCTGCACCGCACCACCAAGGACGGCCTCGGCCGCGCCTACGTGGAGGGCATGACCCGGGCCCTGGAGGACGGCGCCGACTACGTCGTGCAGATGGACGCCGACCTCAGCCATCCCGTGGGCTACGTCCCGCAGCTCCTGGGCACCCTGCACTCCACCAACGCCGGCGTGGTCATCGGCAGCCGCTACGTGCCGGGGGGGAGCCTGTCCGAGCAGTGGGGGACGGGCCGCCGACTCCTCAGCGGGTGGGCCAACACCTACGTCAAGGCCGTGCTGTCCATCCCCGTCCGCGACGTCACCGCCGGATTCAAGATCTGGCGGGCGTCGGCGCTGCGCGCCCTGGACCTGCCCGGCATCGAGAGCACCGGGTACGCCTTCCAGGTGGAGATGCACTACCGGGCCTACCGGCGCGGACAGAAGATGATGGAGATCCCCATCCACTTCGAGGACCGCGTCGCCGGTCAGAGCAAGCTCGACGGCGCCGTCGCCCTCGAGGCGGCTCTGCGACCGCTGCGCCTGCGCCGCGCGGAGCGGTCCCGCCGCTAGCCGCGGCCCGCCTTCCTTCCCATCCCCGGGGCGAACTGCGATCATCGAGGGACGACAGAGAAGGGAGAGGCATCGTGAGCGAGCCCTACGAAGTCGACTCCGACATGGGGGACGACCCCCAGGAGAGCGAGATCGCCGAGGCCGAGAGTCGTATGGACGCGGGCGACGAGGTCCGCGACTACTCCTTCGAGGACGACGACAGCCGGGGCGAGATCGGCATCGACGAGGAGGTCCGGGAGGAGCGTCCGAGCCGCCTGCCGACCGAGGACTGGCAGCCGGACGAGCCCCCGGCCGAGGACGAGGCCCTGAGCGAGGTCGACGAGGACGGGAGGCGGTTGCCGTGAGCGACCAGCCCTACGAAGTCGACCTCGACATGGGTGACGATCCGCAGGCCAGCGAGGTCGCCGAGCGCGAGATGACGATCGAGCCCTTCGCGGACGACGTCAACCACACCTTCCGGGAGAGCGACAGCCCCGGCGACTGGGGCATCACCGACGAGGTGCGGGCCGAACGGCGCGACGCCGTCCCCCGCCAGCGGTGGGGCGGGGACCGCAGCGCCGAGGAGGAGGCCCTCAGCGTGGTCTCCGAACCCGAGGCCGACACCGACGGCGACCCCGACGCGAGGCCCGGTTCCGACACCTGACCCCGTGACGCGCCGGAGCGCCCCGACACAGGGGCCTCGCGGACCGACCGTCCGCCGGACGTGGCGCGCGCCGAGGCCGTGACCCCGATCCGGGTCCCGCGCCCCTCAGGCGGGGGGCGCCCCCGGAGACTGTCCGGGGTGGTCGGAGATCTCCCCCGCGGTCGACCCCGGGCACGAGCGCAACGGCGGCCCCGACACACCGCAGAACCGCAACGGCTGGTCGTCGACGCGCGGCGCCACGGCACTGGCCTCCGCGGGCATCGCACCGCGCTCCGCGGCCTCGGAGGCCTCCGGCATCCGCCCGCGGGGCAGCGCCAGCGCGCACAGTGCCGCCAGGACGCACAACCCCGCCAGGATCAGCATCGCCGGACCGAACCCCTGGGCGATCTCCGTCGATGTGGTGCCCCCTCCCGACCCCTGTCCGCCGGAACCGCCGATCCCCGCCACGACGGGCACCGCGGCGACACCGATGAGCTGGGCGCTGCGCGCGAACGTGTTGTTCACCCCCGACGCCAGGCCCGCGTGCCGTTCGGTGACCGACGCCAGGACCGTCGCCGTCAACGGCGCCACCGTCGTCGACAGGCCCATCGCCACCAGGAGGACCCCGGGGAGCACCCCCGTCAGGTAGGGCGCGTCCTCGCCCAGACGGGACAGCAGCACGAAACCCGCGGCCAGCAGCAGCGGCCCCGCCACCAGCTGGGTGCGCGGGCCGATCCGGGCCGCGAGCTTGCCCGACCGGGCCGACAGGGCGAGCATCAGGACCGTGATCGGCAGCGACGCCGCACCCGCCGCGACCGGGGAGTAGCCGCCGACCTCCTGGAGGTAGATGACCAGCAGGAAGAGGAGAGGCCCCAGGGAACCGTAGATCAGCACCGTCGCCGTGTTCGTCACGCTGAACGCCGTGGAGGAGAAGATCCCCAGGGGCAGCATGGGGTTGGGCGTGCGCGCCTCCACGGCCAGGAACGCGCCCAGGGCCAGCACACCGATCACCACACCGGTCCACACGGCCGGCGTGCCGCCCACCGCGCCCCACTGGATGAGCGCGTACGTGATCCCGCCCAGCGCCACGACACCCAGCAGCGCCCCCGGGTAGTCCAGGCGCCGGGGCGCCCGGACGTCGAGCGACTCCGGCACCTTGAACCAGGCGATCGCCAGCACCGCCACCGCCATCGGCAGGTTGATGAGGAAGATGAGCCGCCAGTCGCCGATCTGCACCAGCCAGCCGCCCACGAACGGCCCCACCGCGGAGGCCACACCGGTCAGGCCCGACCACGCGCCGATCGCCCGGGCGCGGTCCTGTTCACGGAACCCCGCCTGGAGGATCGCCAGGCTCCCCGGGGTCAGCAGGGCGCCGCCCAGCCCCTGCACCACGCGCCCCGCGATCAGCCACTCCAGAGTCGGCGCGAACGTGCACAGCGCCGACGCCAGGGCGAACACGGCCACGCCCGCCATGAACAGCCGGACCCTGCCGAACCGGTCGGACAGGGAGCCGCTGAGCAGGATCAGCGCGGAGAGCGTCACCATGTAGCCGTTGACGATCCACTGCAACCCGGACAGCCCCGTGTGGAGGTCGTCCTGGATGGCGGGCAGCGCCACCGTCACCACCGTCGAGTCCAGGAACGCCATCCCCGAGCCGAGCACGGTGGCGGTCAGCATCCACCGGGCGGCCGGTGTTCCCCAGGCCACCCCTCCCGCCGCCACCGGTACCGAAGCAGATCCACTCACAGCACACCCCCTCAGCCACCGTACGGCGCGGACCCCCGCCGCAAGGCGGGGGTCCGCGTCTCTTGTCCCCGAGTTGTGCAGGATGTGACCTGGCCTTACTCGCTGGCGAGAGCCCCGGTGATGGAGGCCCCCGCGGCCCGGCGGGCGGGCAGCACCGACGCCAGCAGGCCCGCGAGCACGGCCACGGCGATGAACACCGCGATCTGTCCGGCCGGAACGGTGAGCACCATGTCGGGCAGGGTCGCCGCGCCCGCCGCCCAGCCGAACACCACGCCCAGGACGATGCCGATCCCTGCGCCGATCAGGCACAGCAGGACGGCCTCGACGCCCAGCATCCGGCGCAGCTGCCCCTTGCCCAGGCCCAGGGCCCGCAGCAGCGCGGACTCGCGGGTGCGCTCCAGCACCGACAGCGCCATGGTGTTGGAGATGCCGAACACCGCGATGACGATCGCCAGGCCCAGCATCGCCGCGATGGTGTAGAAGGCGATGTCCATCATGTCCGAGAACTGGTTCTTCATCTCGGCCACCGACATGACCTGCATGGTCGGGTGGTCCTCCACCGCGGTGTAGACGGCGTCGCGCACCTCGGAGGCGTCGGCGCCCTCGACCGCGCGGACGTAGACCATCTCGCTGCCGGTGGTGTCGGGGAACAGCGTGGCGAAGTCCTCCGGGGAGACGACCGCGCCCCACAGGGTCTGGGCGTCGGCCAGGACCGCGGCGATCTCCAGGTCGACCTCGCCGTCCGGGGACGGCAGGGTGAGGGTGTCGCCCACGCCCAGGCCGTCGGCGAACCCCTCGGAGACCAGCACCTCGCCGGGACCGAAACCGGAGATCTCGCCCTCGACGGTCTCGCCGGTGAGGTCGACGCCGAGCTCGGCGCCGTCGTAGGTGCTGACGGGGAGCGAGCCCGACGCTGCGGCCTCGTGGTCCTCGATGCTCCCGCGGCGCTGGGCGATCACCTTGTCCAGGAGAGGGCTCTCCGCGAGGGCGTGCTCGACCTCGGTGGGCACGAGGGGCATGCCGGTCCCGTCGGACGCGGACGTGTCGGCGCCCTCCTCCGGGGAGCCCTCCCCGGCTCCGGTGTCGTCGGCTGCGGCGTCGACCGCGCCGCCCTCGCCCGGCTCCGTGTCCTGGGCGTCTTCGGGAAGGGGGCCCACGGTACCCTCTGCGGGGGCGCCGTCCGCCCCCTCGGTCCCGTCCCCGGCCGGCTCCTCGGCGCCGGGCCCGTCCTCGGAGGAGCCGTCCTCCGCGGGGGCTTCCTCGGCGGCGGTGTCGCCGCCGGAGGCGCCGTCCATCGAGTATTGCGCGCTGACCTGGTAGTCCACCGGGAACTGCTCGTCGAGCATTCGGGTCATGGTGGACTCCAGGGAGGCGCTGACCACCGAGTAGCCGGTGATGAGCGTGGCGCCCACCGTCAAGGCGATCATCGCGGTGGCAGCCCTGCGCGGGCTGCGGGTGGAGTTGTCCACCGCCAGCATGCTCGGCACGCCGACCCTGCGCAGCGGGACGCCGACCAGGCGGACGATGCCGCGCACCAGAAGCGGGCCCAGCACCACCACGCCCACGAAGGCGATCAGGGCGGCCGCCGTCACGATGACCGGTCCCATCTGGTTCGGGCCGGACACCTGCGTCAGGGCCACCAGCGCGGCCGAGACGAGGAAGGTCAGCAGGCCGAACACGACGCGCACCCAGCCTGTGCCCTTCTCCAGGCCGCCCGCGGTCGCGCTGGTGCGCAGCGCGGCCAGCGGCGGGACCCGGGTGGCGTGCGTGGCCGGGACCAGGGCGGAGCAGACGGTCACCACGGTGCCGACCGCCAGGCCCACGATCACGGCGAGGGGCGTGATCACCACGGGGACCGAACCGCCCATGCCCAGCAGCGGGCCGCCGAACGCCGCACCGGCCATGCCGATGCCGACGCCCGCCAGGACGCCGAGGGCGGAGGCGATCAGCCCCACCGCCACCGACTCCAGCAGGACGGACCGGAACACCTGGCCGCGCTTGGCACCGACGCAGCGCAGGAGGGCCATCTCCCGCTGACGCTGGGCGATGAGGATGGCGAAGGTGTTGTAGATGACGATTCCCGCCACGAACATGGCGATGAACGCGAACAGCAGCAGGGCGGTCCGCATCATCGCGGTGTCGCCGCCGGCGGACTCGGCCATCTCCAGGCCGAAGGCCTCACCCGTCCGCACGTCCGCGCGGTCGCCCAGCAGGGCCGCGACGGCCTCGGCCGCCTGCTCGTCGGTGTGGCCCTCCGAGGCGAGCACGTCGATCTCGGTGTAGCCGGTGGCGCCGGTCATCTCCCCGACGGTGTCGGGGGCGAAGACGAGCGCGCCGCCGAGGCTGTAGCCCGGGTCCACGCCGAAGTCGACCAGGCCGGTCACGGTGAACTCGCGCTCCTCCTGCGCGGGGTCGAGCACCGTCACCGTGTCGCCGACCTCGAAGCCGGCCTGCTCGGCGGTGGAACTGGCCAGGGCCAGCTCGTCGGGGCCCCCGGGCAGCTCGCCCTCGGCCGCGGAGAAGCGGCTGGGCTCCCCGATGGAGATGGCGGCGGGCGGCATGAAGCCGAACGCGCGGCCGTCACGGTCCAGGAGCACGGCCTGTCCGCTGACGATGCCGTCGGCCCCGGCCACCTCGGGCAGGGCCCGGACACCGTCCAGCTGGGCGTCGGTCAGCGGTTCCGGCTCCGAGGGCTCCGCCGGGTCCGTCGGCTCCTCGGCGGTGGGGACCGCGATCGCGTCGACACTGGTCGCGGAGCCCATGACGGACTTCTCGTAGTTGGCGTTCAGCGTGTCGGCGAACACCATCGTGCCGGAGACGAACATGACGCCGAGCAGGATGGCCATCACCGTGGTGACGTACCGGGACTTGTGCATCCGCAGCCCGGCGAGTGTGGTGCGCAGCATGGATCAGACCTCTTCCAGCTTCAGCAGCCGCGCGGAGACCAGTTCGGCGGTGGGCTCGACGACCTCGTCCACCAGTCGGCCGTCGCGGAGGAACACCACGCGGTCGGCGTAGGAGGCCGCGACGGGGTCGTGGGTGACCATGACGATGGTCTGGTGCAGGTCGCGGGCCGAGCCGCGCAGGAAGGCCAGGACCTCCGCGCCCGAACGCGAGTCCAGGTTGCCGGTGGGCTCGTCGGCGTAGACCACCTCGGGGGCGTTGAGCAGGGCACGGGCGACGGCCACGCGCTGCTGCTGTCCGCCGGAGAGCTTCGCGGGCAGGTGGTGGAGCCGGTCGCGCAGGCCGACCACGTCGATGATGTGTTCGAAGCGCTCCTTGTCGACCGCGCGCTTGGCGATCTGGGAGGGCAGCAGGATGTTCTGCTCGGCCGTGAGCATCGGCAGCAGGTTGAACGACTGGAAGATGAACCCGATCCGGTCGCGGCGCAGCAGGGTCAGCTCGGCGTCGCGCAGACCGGTGATCTGGGTGCGGCCCAGGTGCACGGTGCCGGACGTCGCCACGTCCAGCCCGGCCAGGCAGTGCATCAGCGTGGACTTGCCGGAGCCGGAGGGGCCCATGATCGCGGTGAACGCGCCCCGGTGGAACTCCACGTCGACCCCGGCCAGGGCGTGGACCTTGCTGTCGCCGGTGTCGTAGGTCTTGGTGAGGCCCCGCGCGACCACGACCGGTGGTGAGGCGACCGGGGGGACGGTTTTCACAGTGGACTCGGTCACGACAGACAGCTCCAGAGAAGGTGGGACGACGGATGTGCGGGGAGTGGTTGATCGGTGTTGCCCGCCGGGGGACCTCTCGTCCGGCCCGGCACACCACAACGCTAGGCCCGCGGGGATCGCCCGGGCGTCCACCGCTGGGCCGATCCCGGGGTCGGCCGAAGGAGGGGTGCGCGCCGGGTTCGGGACTCCTTCGTCTGGCCGACCCGCCGACTTTCGTCGGGGGTGGATTCGTCACCTTCCGTGTCGATCGGCTGGAATGGTGGTCCTGAACTGCGATGACGCGAAAGTTGGGTGGCCGGGGCGGCGTGGTGGGACGGCCGTCGGACGCGGGGGACCGGCGGTGGCCGCCCGTAGAATCCGCACCATGAGGACCTGGGTCAACGACAGGGGGCGGTCCGTCGGCGCCCGGTGGAGGAACAACTGGCAGTGGTGGTGGGACCGCAGGCTCCGCATCGCCGACTGGCTCTACGCGCTGGGGACCCTGCCGCTGAGCCTGCTTCTCCAGGTGGGCGTCAACGGCGTCTTCAGCGGTGCGCTCGACGCCGGATCCGCCGCCCTCTCTCGCTCCGGGTCCGTGAGCGCGATGATCGCGCTGCTCGGCTTCGCCGTCCTCTTCTCCGTGGTCCCGGCCTTCGTGGCGGCCGCCGCCATACTGTTCCGCCGCACCCGGCCCAAGTGGCTGCTCCTGATCGCGGTCGTCCTCCTGGCGGGCTTCGGCAACTTCGTCCCGGCCTCGATCGCCATCTACTCGTACGCGGTCTACTCCAACGACCGCAGGCTCGTCGCCGCGTGGTTCGGCCTGCTGTGCCTGGCGGCCGGCGGGGGATACGGGACCAACGGCCTCACGTACGTGATCGCCGTGGTGTTCTTCCTCGTCGTCCCGGTCACGGCGGGCCTGTGGATCGGGACCAGGCGCCAGCTCATCGACCGCCTCCACGAGCGGGCCGAACGCCTCGAACGCGAACAGCACCTGATGGCCGAGCAGGCCCTCACGACCGAGCGCACCCGTATCGCGCGGGAGATGCACGACGTGGTCGCCCACAGGGTCAGCCTCATGGTGCTGCACGCGGGCGGGCTGGAGGTGTCCTCGGAGGACTCCCGGACGGTGGAGGCCGCGGGGCTGATCCGCACCACGGGCCGGGAGGCGCTGTCCGAGCTGCGCGGCATCCTCGGAGTGCTGCGCGACGAGACGACCGCCGCCGCGCCCACGGCGCCCCAGCCCGTCCTCGCGGACCTGGACCGGCTGGTCGGGGAGTGGAACACGGCGGGGATGGTCATCCGCCGGGAGGAGACCGGCCAGGCGCGCCCCCTGGCGTCGGGCGTCGAGCGCACCGCCTACCGGATCATCCAGGAGGGGCTGACCAACGCGGCCAAGCACGCACCCGGCGCGGAGGTCACCGTGCGCCTGCACCACGGCCTCCACCAGGTGGAGGTGGAGGTCGCCAACGAGCCCGTGCCCGCGCCGTCGGTCCCCATGCCGCAGAGCGGGTTCGGGCTGACCGGCCTCCACGAACGCGTGGTGCTGGCCGGGGGCAGCCTCAGTGCCGGGGTGTGCCCCGACGGGGGATGGCGCCTGCGCGCTATCTTGCGAACCGACGGCAGACCTTCCGAGGACGAGGGCCGACCGGTCGGGGAGGACGCCCGCCAGGCCGAGGACGGGGCCTGACCGTCGTGGAGGACGTCCGCCCGTCCGGCGACCGCTCCCCGGCGGTGTGCGCACCGGTGGGGTTCCGGGGCCCGCGGGGGCCCGGGAACTGGTCCGGGGCCTCGGTCCCGGGGCCGACGGCGGTCGCCGCCGCAGTAGCAGTCGTTGTTGTCTTCGCACGTGAACACGAGAGGGCCCGCACGGTGATCCGCACGCTCCTGGTCGATGACGAACTCCTGGTCAGGTCCGGGCTGAGGATGATCCTGGACTCCGCGCCCGACATCGAGGTCGTGGGGGAGGGGGGAGACGGGGAGGAGGCCGTACGCCTGGCGGAGGAGCTCCGCCCGGACGTGGTGCTGCTGGACATCCGCATGCCCGGCACCGACGGGATCACCGCGGCAGGCCGCCTCACGGCGCTGCCCGAACCGCCCCGCGTGGTCCTGCTGACCACCTTCGACCTGGACGAGTACGTGCACAGCGCCCTGCGGGCGGGGGCGGTGGGCTTCCTGCTCAAGGACACGCCGCCGCGCGACCTCATCGCCGCGGTGCGCACCGTGCACGAGGGCCACGCCATGCTCGCCCCCAGCGTCACGAAGCGCATGCTCGAACGCTTCGCGTCGCCCGCGCCGGCCGACTCGGCCGCGGGACGGGCGGAGGCGGCCCGCCGCCTGTCGGTGCTGAGCGAGCGGGAGCGGGCGGTGCTCGTGGCGATCGCCCAGGGCATGTCCAACGCCGAGGCCGGCCGCGACCTGGGGATGCGGGAGGCCACGGTCAAGGCCCACGTCAGCCGCATCCTGGCCAAGATGGGCATGTCCAACCGGGTGCAGGCCGCCATTCTCGCCCACGACGCGGGCTGGGCCTAGGTCGTGTTCTGTGGACGCTTTCGGTTGACTCGGCGCTTGCGCCGATCGACGCGAGCGGCTTCCAGGCCATCTCTCGCAAGACGGGTAGCGCAGTTCAGCCCGGGGTTGGCTGTCCAAGCGCAGTCGGTGCGGCGAGAGGCAGCCCGGGGGACGCGAGCCCGGAATGATCCGCGGAACGCGGCCTAGGAGCGGTCCCCGCCTCACGCGACGCCGTTCCGGGCCGGGGCGCCGTCACCGCCCTGTGCCTCCTCCCCGCGCCTATGTCCTTCACCACACCGGACGGCGGATCCGGGGCCGGGGGCCGCCGCGGGCCCTGCGGGGCGGGAGGGTTCGCGGCTCCGCGCGGGAGGGGCGCGGCGTGCCGGCCCGCTCCCCGACGCGGCGACGGCCCCCGCGGCCCACGGGCGCGGGCGCCGAACTCCCTGCTCGGCGCGGATGCCCCGCGCCCGGCACCGCGGTACGGGGCGGGCGCCGTGCGGGGCCCGGGTTGCGGGAGCCCGTCCGGTTCGGTGAGGTATGCGGCGGGATGCCGTTCTCCGCCTCGGTTGCGTCTACCCGCCGGTAGCTCGGTACGCTGCAATGCGATCCCACCCCCGGAACATCACGTCGTGGCTGATCACAGCAGCCGCAGGAGAAGAGGAGCCCCTATGTCGCGCTCGGTACTGGTCACCGGCGGCAATCGCGGAATCGGCCTGGCCATCGCTCGTGAGCTGGCCGCGGGTGGAGACGCCGTCGCGGTGACCTACCGTTCCGGCGAGCCGCCGGAGGGCCTGCTCGGCGTCCGCTGCGACATCACCGACTCCGCCCAGGTGGACGCCGCCTTCAAGGAGGTCGAGGAGGTCCAGGGGCCCGTCGAGGTGCTCGTCGCCAACGCCGGGATCACCAAGGACCAGCTTCTCGCCCTGATGAGCGAGGACGACTTCTCGTCCGTCCTGGACACCAACCTCACCGGCTCGTTCCGCGTCACCAAGCGCGCGGTGCGCGGCATGATGCGCAAGCGCTCCGGCCGCATCATCCTGATCTCCTCGGTGGTGGGCCTCATGGGCTCCGGCGGACAGGCCAACTACGCCGCGTCCAAGGCCGGCCTGGTCGGTTTCGGCCGCTCCCTCGCCCGCGAGCTCGGTTCGCGCAACATCACGGTCAACGTCGTCGCGCCCGGCTTCGTCGGGACCGACATGACCGCGGCCCTGAGCGAGGACCGCCAGGCGGAGATCAAGAAGAACGTCCCGCTGGGGCGCATCGGCTCCACCGACGACATCGCCAGGGCCGTGGGCTTCCTCGCCGGACCGGGCGGGGAGTACATCACCGGCGCCGTCATCCCCGTCGACGGCGGCCTGGGCATGGGGCACTGAGCCGGTCCCCGGCCACCAGCCCTCCCCCGGCCCGCAGCGGTCGGACCACCCTTCCGCGACAGCAAGACAGGACGGACCACCCGAACCATGGGAATCCTCGAAGGTAAGCGCATCCTCGTCACCGGGGTGCTCACCGACTCCTCCATCGCCTTCCACGTGGCGCGCATCGCCCAGGAGCAGGGCGCCACGGTCGTGCTCACCGGCTACGGCCGGATGAGCCTGGTGGAGCGCATCGCCAAGCGCCTGCCCGAGACGCCCCCGGTCCTGGAGCTCGACGTCACCGACGACGAGCAGCTCGGCACCCTCGCGGCCCGCGTCGGCGAGCACGTGGACGGCCTCGACGGCATCGTCCACTCCATCGGGTTCACCCCGCAGGACGCCCTGGGCGGCAACTTCCTCAACACCGAGTGGTCGGACGTGGCCACCGCCATGCACACGTCCACGTTCTCCCTGAAGTCCCTGACCACCTCGCTGGTGCCGCTGATGGGCGACGGCGGCTCGGTCGTCGCCCTCGACTTCGACAACAGCGTGTCCTACCCCACCTACGACTGGATGGGCGTCGCGAAGTCCGCGCTCACCTCCACCGCGCGCTACCTGGCCCGCTACCTCGGCGACCAGGACATCCGGGTCAACCTGGTCTCCGCCGGCCCGCTGAGCACGATGGCCGCGCGCAGCATCCCCGGGTTCACCGAGCTGGCCTCGAACTGGCCGGAGCGCGCCCCGCTGGGCTGGGACATCAGCGACCCGGAGCCCGCCGCGAAGGCGGTCGTGGCGCTGCTGTCCGACTGGTTCCCGGCGACGACCGGCGAGATCGTCCACGTCGACGGCGGCTTCCACTCCACCGGAGCCTGACCCCGGACACCGGGGGGCCGCACGTCCGTGCGGTAGGTTGACGCGGCCGGGTACCCCGAGGGGGACCCGGCCGCGAGCCGTTGCGGGGCCGGTCGCGGCGTGTGCATCCGTGCGCCCGGTGCGTCTCGTGTGACCCTGGTGGACGGCCGCTAAATCCTGAGAAGTGCGAGTGCGTCGAAGGGTACGGACGTATGGATCTGGGACTGTCAGGGGCACGGGTGATCGTGACCGGAGCGAGCAGGGGGATCGGCCGCGCCATCGCCCAGGCGTTCGCCGAGGAGGGCGCGGACCTCGCCGTCTGCGCCCGCAGCCCCGAGCCCCTCGCCAGGGCGGCCAGGGAGCTCTGCGAGACGGGCGCGAAGGTGTTCTCCCGCGACCTGGACGTCACGGACCACGACGCGCTGCCGTCGTTCGTCGACGAGGCGGCCACGGCGCTCGGCGGGCTGGACGTGCTGGTGTCCAACGTGTCCGGCGGCAGCGCCGCCACCGCGGACCAGTGGGAGCGGGGGTTCAACGCGGACCTGATGCCGTTCGTGCGGCTGACCGAGTCGGCCAGGCCCCACCTCTTCGCCTCCGAGCGCGGCGGCTCCGTCGTGCTGGTCTCCACCACCTCCGCGCTGCACACCACCACGCCCGCCGGGCCGCGGTCCTACGGCGCCGTCAAGGCGGCACTCAACCACCACGCGTCCTCGCTGGCCCGAGCGTGGGCGCCGGACGGTGTGCGGGTCAACGCCGTCTCGCCCGGCCCCACCGAGTTCCCGGGCGGAGGGTGGGAGCGCCGGCGCGAGAGCGACCCCGAGTTCTACGAGGGCATCCGCGAACGCATCCCCTACGGGCGGCTCGGCCGCCCCGAGGAGGTCGCCCGTTCGGTGGTCTTCCTCGCCAGCCCGGCGGCGGCGTACGTCACCGGCCAGAACCTGGTGGTCGACGGAGGGTTCCTCGACCAGGTCTGACCCGGTCCTGCACGTGGCGGCGGCCGTGCGGGACCGCGTCCGCGCGGCTCCGCACGACCGCCCCACCATGGCCGTATGAGAATACGTTTATCGTCGTATTCTGGTACGGTTTTCCGGTGCCCAGAACCGCAGACCACGCCCACAGGCGCGCACAGATCACCGGAGCCGTGTGCGAGCTGATCGCCGACAGCGGCCTCGGCGCCGTCACCGTGGCGCGGACCGCGGCCCGCGCCGGGATCTCGGTCGGACTGGTGCAGCACTACTTCCCGTCCAAGGACGACATGCTGCTCCACGCGTTCGAGCGGGTCAGCGCCGACGCCGCCGCCCGCGTCGCGGACATCGTCCGGACGGGGGCCCGGCACGAGCGGTCCATCGCCGAGATCCTGCACGCGGCGCTCTCCGAGCACCTGCCGCTGGACGGGCCCCGCCGTGCGGAGTACCGCGTCACCCGGACCTTCGCCGGCCGGGCGCTGGACAACCCCGCCCTGGCCGAGGTGGACGCCCGCGCCGCCGCCGCGATGCACGCCGAACTCGTCCGCGCCGTGGGCAACGGCGTCGAGTGCGGAGAGGTCGGGCCCGACCTGGACGCCGACGCGGCGGCTGCCCGTCTGGGCGCCGTCACGGAGGGCCTGGCCACCCGGGTGCACAGGGGCGCTCCGGGCGCCGCCGACCTGGCCGAGGCCGTGCTGAGGGCCGAACTCGCCGCCGTCTTCACGGGCGAGTGCCGCCAGTACGCCCGCTGACGGCCCCCACGCGACGGGACGGCTGAGGACAGCCGGTCGGCAGGGACGCCGCCCCGGGAAGGCCGGCCCCGGCCGCCTACCCCTCGCGGAGGATCCGGACGAGCAGGGTCGTGCGCTCCAGGGCGGCGTTGTCCCGCACACCCGTCTCCAGCGCTCCCGCGGTGGCGTCCACGACCGACACGTGCCGCGTCGCCCGCGTCAGCGCCGTGTACACCTGCGGGCGCGACACGGGCGCCTCGGGCGGGAACACCGCCACCACGGCGGGCCAGAGGCCGCCGTGCCCGGCGGCCACCGTCACCGCCCAGCCGTGGCGCAGCGCCGCGGGGTCGGCGACCTCGACGCGGGCGCCTCCGGCGAGCTCCACCACGGCGCCCCCGCCGACCTCGCGCAGGTAACCGGTGTCGCCGGGGCCGAAGCCGGCCCCCCGCGCCGCCAGCACCACGCGGTCGCCGACGTCGAAGCCGCCGTGAGCGCCCGGCCCGGGGTTCAACCGCGCCTTGCATGCGGCGTTGAGCGAGCGCGTCCCCGCCGGTCCGTCCTCGCGGGCGGCCACCACCTGGACGTCCTCAGGCCCGATGCCCAGTGCTCGCGGAATCGAGTCGGTCACGAGCTGTACCACCCGATGGGCGGCCTCCTCGGCGGAGGAGGCCGGAACCCGCACGACCTCGCGCCCCGGGGCCTCGACGTCGGGGACCCCGCCGTCGGCCACCGCGGACGCGAGCTCCGCGAGAGGCCCGGGCGTGCCGGTGTCGGCGATCGCGGCCACGTGGGCGGTCCGCGAGTTGGCGACGTCGAGCACCACCTGTCCGGGCGCGCCGGACGGGGCCTGGTTCGGGTCGGCGACGAGCACCAGGTGGGCGCCGTCCGGGCACGCGGCGGCCAGCTCGGCGGCGCGGGCCACGCCCACCGACATCGCCTCGTACAGCACGACCAGGCCGGTGGTCAGCGGGGCCCTGTCCGTCAGGGCGGCCAGGGAGAGGACCCGCAGGGGGGCGGCCACGGAGGCCTGCTCCCCGGCGGCGTCCCCGGGGTTCTCGCCCGCCGCGTCCCCTGGCGCACCGGGGTCCGCGGGCTCGTCCGTCTCCGCGGTCGCGTCCGCCCCGGGGGTCTCGGAGGGGCCGGGGTCCGCCGGGGCGTTCTCCTCGCCGGCGGTGTCCTTCTCCTCGGCGCCGTCCCCGGGGCCGGGGTCCGCCCCGCGGATCCGCGCGATCTCGGAGTCCAGTGCCGCCGCGGCTTGCGCGGTGGGCGCCGCCACGGTGATCCCCACCTGGCTTTCGGTGGCGATCTTGTGCAGGCACAGCAGCGCCCGCGCGATCTCCCCGGCGTCGCCGGGCCCGTGGCTCAGCACCGTGACCGGGCGAAGGGCCGCGGTGACCACGGCCTCGCGGGTGCTGTCGGAGATCGCGAACCCGCCCCGCACTGCGGCGGCCTCCACCGTCTCCCCGGCGGTCGTCGTGTCCATGATGGGGTCGTTGCCGCTGATCAGCCGCAACAGCTCCTCGCCCAGGCGCTGTTCGGCGCGGCCCACGTCCGCTGCCGCGTAGTAGCGGTCGGAGTCCTCGGGAACCTCCGGGACCCCGCCCTCCTCGAAGTCGAAGTCGGTGTCGGGCTCGTCGGTGCTCTCCAGCACCACGGCGCTCCCGTCGGCCTCGGCCGCCTCCAGGGCCGCCGCGGGGGCGGCCACCCCCAGCTTGCCGACCGCCGTCGCGAGCCGCTTCTCCTCCACGACCGTGTTCCCTCGGCGCGCGGACAGCCGCAGCACGTGGGCGGTCAACGCCGCCAGGCGGCGGGGGTCGTCGGGGCGTGCGGCCCCGCCCAGGTGCCTGCGCGCGCAGAAGTCGGCCTGTTCCACGGTCACCTGCGAGAGGCGCAGCAGCAGCCAGGGGTTCGCGTCCAGGTCCGCGGCGGCGTTCGGCCCCAGCGCGGCCAGCAGCCGGGGCGCCAGGGCGCCGGGGGCGCCCATCCGGTCAAGGACGGCGTTGACCTGTTCGACAGCCTCGGACACCTCGGGTGGTTCCCCTCGTCACGCGGTTCGTGGACTCTGGGAGCCTATCGACTCGCGACGACGTTCCGGTCCCGCGCCGACCTGCCGGGGGGCTGTCGGTGTGCGGACGGGGGCGCGGTACGTGGTCCGGCGGAGGGTCAGGCACCGCGCCGTGCGCGTCCGCCCCCGCGGCCGCCGTGTGCCCCGGCGCCGCCGCTCGCCGGCCCGGGCTCGGCGCCCGCGACCTCGCGCACCGCGGCGCACGGGTCGGTGGTGGGGGAGGACTCCTGGATGGCGGTCGCCGCACGCAGGGCGCTCGCGCGGAACAGGGCGCGGGACGGCTCGTCCATCCCGGCCAGCACCCGCTCCTCGACGTGGTCCACCCGGGTGCGGGCGCCGGCCAGTACCTCGCGTCCGCGCTCCGTGGCGCACACGCGGCGGACCCGCCGGTCGCCGGGGTCGACCCGGCGGCGCACCAGGCCGGCCGACTCCAGGTCGTCGAGCAGGTAGGTCATCACGCTGCGGTCGATCAGCAGGCGCTCGGCCAGGGCCGCCTGCGTGGGCGGCTCGGCCTGCACGGCGGCGGTGAGCACGTGGTAGCCCCGGCTGCCGTGCGGGATGTCGGTGAGCGAGGACTCCGTGAGCTCGTGCCAGCGGCGCAGCACCACGGCCAGGGACCACCCCAGGGTCGTGTCCGCTACGCCGTCCGGAGTGGTGGTCGTCATGGTCCGAGACTACCAGGAATACGTGGTGACTAAGATAAGTTGTTGCCAACATCATTTGTTGGACAAACTAGTTTTGGCCCCCGAGGAGAAGCTCCCATGCCCGACTACGGACACGCGCTGGAGTTCGGCACGTTCGTCACGCCCGCGGCGCAGGACCCCGACCGGTCCGCCACGCTGGCCGAACTCACCGAGAAGGCGGGCCTGGACCTGGTCACCTACCAGGACCACCCCTACAACCCCGGGTTCCTCGACACCTGGACCCTGCTCACCTGGGTCGCGGCCCGCACCACCCGCATCAAGGTGTCCGGCAACGTCCTCAACCTGCCCCTGCGCGGGCCCGCGATGCTGGCCCGCTCCGCGGCCAGCCTCGACCTGCTCTCCCACGGCCGCTTCGAGCTCGGTCTCGGCGCCGGTGCGTTCTGGGACGGCATCGAGGCCATGGGCGCGGCCCGCCTCACCCCGCCCCAGTCCGTCGACGCGCTCAGCGAGGGCATCGACATCATCCGGGCCGTCTGGGACACCGACGCCCGCGGCGGAGTCCGCCTCGACGGCGAGCACCACACCGTCCGGGGCATGAAGCGCGGGCCCGCCCCCGCCCACGACATCGGCATCCACCTCGGCGCCTACAAACCCCGCATGCTCCGACTGGTCGGCGCCAAGGCAGACGGCTGGCTGCCCAGCCTCGGCTACCTCCGCCCCGAGGACATGGCCGCGTCCCACCGGACCATCGACGAGGCCGCCGAGGCCGCCGGACGCGACCCCCGCCAGATCCGCCGGATGCTCAACCTGCCCCAGCACGCCTTCCTGCCCACCAACCGCGGCTTCCTCCAGGGCCCGCCCGAGCAGTGGGTGGAGGAACTCCTGCCGTTCGTCCTCGAACACGGCTTCTCCACGTTCATCGCCGCCTCCGACGCCCCCCGCACCATCCAGACCCTCGGAGCCGAGGTCGCCCCCGCCCTGCGGGAGGCCGTCGCCGCCGAGCGCGCCGACGCGGGCACCCCCACGGGACCGGTCCGCCCCGTCGCCGCCCTGGCGGCACGCCGCCCCGGCATCGACTACGACGCCGTCCCCGACACCCTGCGCGCCCACGCCGTCGAGCCGGGCGACAAGGGCTACGCCGGGGTCCGCCACGGCTACATGCAGCACGGCCGCCCCGGACTGGTCCTGCGGCCGGACGACGCCCGGGAGGTGGCCGAAGCCCTCGCCTACGCGCGGGCCCAGGACGCCGACCTCCACGTCCGCAGCGGCGGACACGGCATCAGCGGCCGCTCCACCGGCGACGGGGGCGTCGTCGTCGACCTGTCCCGGATGAACGAGGTCCGCGTCCTGGACGCCGGCGCCGGCCGGGTACGGCTCGGCGCCGGAGCCCGCTGGGGAGCCGTCGCCGCCGCCCTGGCCCCCCACGGCCTCGCACTCAGCTCCGGCGACCACGGGGGCGTCGGGGTCGGCGGCCTCGCCACCACCGGCGGACTCGGCTACCTGGCCCGTGCCCACGGCCTGACCATCGACAACGTCACCGCCGTCGAGGTCGTCACCGCCGACGGCGCCCTCGTGCGCGCCGACGCCGACCACCACCCCGACCTGTTCTGGGCGATGCGCGGCGCGGGCGCCAACTTCGGGGTCCTCACCGCGGTCGAGGCCACGGCGGCCCCGGTCGGCGACGTCGTGCTCGGGCAGTTCGCCTACGACGCGAGCGACACCGCCGGGTTCCTCCGGGCGTGGGGCGAGATCGCCGAGGCCGCGCCCCGCGAGGTCACCGCCTTCCTCACCACCGGCCCCGGCCGCGGGAGCGGCGGGCCCGTCGCGCAGGCCATGGTGGTCTACGCCGGGGACGACACCGACCTGGCGGTGCGGGCCCTCGAACCGTTCCTCCAGGCGGGACCGGTGCTCGACCAGCGCGCCCAGGTCGCGCCCTACCCGGCGATCGTGCCCTTCGACGACGGACCGCACCAGGGCCACGGGCTGCCCGAGGCGAGATCTGGGCTGCTGACACACGTCACCCCCGAGCTGGCCCACGGGATGGGGGAGATGCTCGCCTCCGGCGACGTCTACTTCATGCAGCTCCGGCAGGTCGGCGGAGCGGTCAACGACCTCCCCGCCGACGCCACCGCCTACGCCCACCGGTCCCAGAACTTCTGCCTGGCCGCGATGTCGTCCGGGGCGCGGGTTCCGCGCATGGACGGGCACTGGGCGGCCCTGGAGGAGCACCTGGACGGGATGTACCTCAGCTTCGACACCAGGACCGGACCCGGTGTCCTCTCACAGGCCTTCCCCGAGCCCGCCCTCGGCAGGCTGCGCGCGCTCAAGGCGCAGTACGACCCGGAGAACCTGTTCGACAAGAACTTCCCGATCACACCCGCGAACGGCGGCTGACCCGGGGGGCGGGCGGGGCAGCCCCCCGTGGGGAACCCGCAGACCGGGGCCGGCCCCAGGGGGGGAACCCGCCGACCGGGGGGTCAGCGCTCGGAACGCGCCGTGGCGTCGTCGAGGGCGTCGCGGATCTTGGGGGGCAGCTCCACACCCTCCACCCCCAGGACCTCCTCCAACTGGGAGAGGGTACGCGGGCCGACGACCGCCGCGGCCACGCCCTCCTGGTCGCGCGCCCAGCTCAACGCGACCGCCAGCGGAGGCACGCCCAACCCCTCGGCGGCCGTGCACACCGACTCCACGACGCGGCGGCTGCGGTCGTCCATGTACGGCTCCACGTACGGCGCCATGTGCGGGAACGCCGCCCGCGAGTCCGGCGGCGTCCCGTTGCGGTACTTGGCGCTGAGCACCCCCCGACCCAGCGGCGACCACGCGATCAGGTGGGCGCCCGCGGCGGCCGCCGCGGGCCGCAGCCCCCGGTCGGCCCCCCGGTTGAGCAGGGAGTACTCGGCCCCCACACTCACCAGCGGCACGCGCCCCGGCTGCGCCCTCTGCCAGGTGGCCATGGTGGCGAACTGCCAGGCCTCCAGGTTCCCCGCGCCCACGTACCGGGCCTTCCCAGCCGCCACCGCGGTCTCCATCGCGGCCAGGGACTCCTCCGGAGGGGTGGCCGGGTCGAACACGTGGAGCTGCCACAGGTCGACGTAGTCGGTCTGCAGCCGTCGCAGCGAGGCGTCCAGGGAGGCCAGCAGGTGCCGCCTGGAGGCGTCCACCGGCCGGTACCCCTCGGGGGTGTGACCGGTCTTGGTGGCCACCACCACGTCGTCCCGGCGCACGGCCGCGCCCAGCAGCCGCCCCAGGATGCGCTCGCTCTGGCCGCCCGTGTAGATGTCGGCGGTGTCCACGAGCGTGCCGCCCGCGTCGACGAACGCGGTGAGCTGCTGCCCGGCCTCCTCCTCGGAGGTGTCCTGGCCCCAGGTCATCGTCCCGAGGGCGGTACGGGACACCCAGAGCCCTGATCGGCCCACCTGTCGCTGTTCCATGCGGCGGAGAGTACCGTGTTCATCCGGAGTCGGCCCCGAGTACACCCTTGCCGCGTAGTCTCAGCGCAACCCGGACCGGCGACGTTCGCCACGACCGCGGCGCGAACACGGCGGGGACCGAACCCTTCCGTCCCTCGGGCGGCACCGCCCGCCCCCTCCGCGCACGCGCTTCCCGGCCGGGCCTTTCCCCAGCAGTGCTCCGGCGCCCCCTGACGCCGGACCTTCACGAAAGTCCGAAACCGCGTGTCCATCTTCGAGGCGGTCGTTCTCGGCCTCATCCAAGGACTCACCGAGTTCCTGCCTGTGTCCTCCAGCGCCCACCTGCGTGTGTTCGCGGCCTTCTTCAACTGGCCCGACCCCGGTGCGGCCTTCACCGCCGTCAGCCAGATCGGCACCGAACTGGCGGTGGTCGTCTACTTCCGCCGGCGCATCTGGGCGGTCATCACCACCTGGTGCCGCTCCCTGGCCGACCGCGACCTGCGCGGTGACGTCAACGCCCGCATGGGCTGGTACGTCATCATCGCCAGCATCCCCATCGGGGTGCTGGGCCTCCTCCTGGAGGAGCAGATCGACGGCGTGTTCCGCGACCTGCGGCTGATCGCCCTCTCCCTCATCGTTTTCGGCGTCATCCTCGGCGCCGTCGACCACTACGCCCGCCGCCAGAACGAGCTGGAGGACCTCACCCTCGGCCGGGGCCTGGTCTTCGGCCTGTTCCAGTGCCTGGCCCTCGTGCCGGGCGTCTCCCGCTCCGGCGCGACCATCACCGGCGGACGGCTGCTGGGCTTCACCCGGCCGGCGGCCGCGGAGTTCGCGTTCCTGATCGCGATGCCCGCCGTGTTCGCGTCCGGCCTCTACAAGATGCTGGACATCGGCGGCAACGAGTACGCGGGATGGGGCGCCACGATCGTCGGCACCCTGGTCGCGTTCGTCGTCGGCTACGTGGTGATCGCCTGGCTGATGAGGTTCATCTCCACGCACAGCTTCATGCCGTTCGTGGTTTACCGGATCATCCTGGGCATCGTCATCCTCGCCCTGGTCTACTTCGGCGTGCTCTCCCCGCAGGGCGGCGCCGGGGTCGACTGACCCGGGGGTCCGGGGGCCGTGCCGCGCCGCAGCGGGGCGCGGCCCCCGAACTCCGGCCCCGCGGCCCCGCACGGGCCTACCCTGGTGCGCATGGCGACACCCGCAGCACCAGCACCCCACGACACCCCGCCCGCGCCCGAGGCGGTCACGCTCATCCTCGTCCGGCACGGGATGACCGACGCCACGGGGCCCCGCCTCGCAGGGCGTGCCGCAGGACTCCACCTCAACGACACCGGCCGCGCCCAGGCGGCCGACCTGGCGGCCCGGCTCGCCGGGCTCCGACCCGCGGCGCTGATCTCCAGCCCGCTCGAACGCTGCCAGGAGACGGCCGGGGCCGTCGCCGAACGGCTCGGAGCCCCCGTCACCACCGACGAGCGCTTCATCGAGTGCGACTACGGCTCCTGGACCGGGCGCGGCCTCGTCGAGCTCTCGAGCGAACCCCTGTGGAGGGTCGTGCAGGACCACCCCAGCGCCGCACGCTTCCCCGGCGGGGAGTCGCTCTCCGCCGCCTCCGCCCGCGCGGTCGAGGCCGTCCGCGACTGGAACACCCGCCTGCTGCTGCCGTCCGCGCCACACGCCGGGCACCCCGCACCGGACCCCGCCGCGGGCCGGGACGCGCCACCGCCGTCCGCGCCCTCCCCGCAGGCCCCGTCCGCGCCGCCCGTGTACGTGGTGTGCAGCCACGGCGACATCATCAAGGCGATCGTCGCCGACGCCCTCGGCATGCACCTGGACCTCTTCCAACGCCTGCGCGTGGACCCCTGCTCGGTCACCTCCATCACCTACACGCGCACCCGCCCCTTCCTCAACAAGCTCAACGACACGGGGGAGGGCCTGGCGGCCAGCCTGCCCACCCGGGCGGAGGCCGACGGGGACGCGGCCGTGGGCGGCGGCGCCGGAGCCCGCGGGCCCGCCGCGGGCACCGCCTGAGCGGACGCCGTCCCGGCCGGGGCCCCGGCCGGGCGGGACATCACCCAAGCGGGCCGCCCTGCGCTCCCGCGACCGGGACGAAGGCGTCGCTCCCGGGCGGCCCCGCCGACTACCTCAACTATGATTGAGGCACATGGCCCGCGGTGGGGAGGGCGTGCCGCGGGGCCCCGCGTCCGGGGTCCGGCGCCGCGCCGCTCCCGGCCGCGTCGCGTCAGCGCGTCCGGAGTGTTGAACGCAGGGCCGCCGGTATCCCTTAAGGTTCTTTCCATGCCCGTCTTTCAGTTCAATCCGCCGGAGCGGTTCGTCGCCGGAACCGTGGGCCAGCCGGGAGACCGCACCTTCTTCCTCCAAGCGGTGGGAGAGGGGCGCATCACCAGCGTCGTGCTGGAGAAGGCGCAGGTCGAAGCGCTCGCGACCCGCATCGAGGAACTACTGGAAGAAGTGCACCGGCGCTTCGGATCCCCGCCGGACGACGTCGCCTCACCCGAGGACGACGGACCCCTAGAACAACCCATCGAGCAGGACTTCCGGGTGGGGACCCTCGCCCTGGCCTGGGACGCCGAGGCCGCCCGCGTCATCATCGAGGCGCAGGAGGTCGACGAGACCGCCACCGAGGACCTGGTCGAGGACGACGAGGAGGAGCTGGAGGTCTTCGCCGAGGAGGCCCCCGCCCACCGCGACGTCCTGCGCGTCTACCTCACCCCCGGCGCCGCCCGCGCCTTCGCGGGGCGCGCCATGAAGGTCGTCGCCGCCGGACGCCCCGACTGCCCGCTGTGCGGACGCCCGCTCGACCCCAACGGCCACATCTGCGCACGTCAGAACGGCTACCGGCCGGACCGCCTCGTCTGACGTCGCCGATGACACCACCGGCGGTCCCGCCACACCCGCTCCCGACCCCCGGAGGGACGACATGAGGGACACCGCCGACGCCTTCGACGGCCTCAGCCCCTCACTCGGGCTCGATCTCCTCCACCACGGGGAGATCACCGTGGAGGGGCGCCTGACCGCGGCCTCCAACGCCACCCTGTACTGCACGGTCTCCGACGGGGTCCGCTCCGCCGCGTGCGTGTACAAGCCGGTGGCGGGGGAGCGGCCCCTGTGGGACTTCCCCGACGGCACCCTGGCCGGTCGCGAGGTCTCCGCCTACGCCGTCTCCGAGGCCCTGGGCTGGGAGGTCGTCCCGCCCACGGTCCACCGCGACGGCCCCTTCGGCGAGGGCATGGTGCAGCTGTGGGTGCACGGCGACACGACGGTCGACCTGGTCGCCCTGTCGCGGGAGACCGACAACGCGGGCCTGCGCCGCATGGCGGTGTACGACGCCGTGATCAACAACTCCGACCGCAAGATCGGCCACCTGCTGCCCACCCCCGGGGGGCACCTGTACGGCTGCGACCACGGGGTCAGTTTCGCCGAGGACTACAAGCTGCGCACCGTGCTGTGGCAGTGGCAGGGGCAGCCCCTGCCCGAGGACGTCCTGGAGCGGCTGGTCGAGGTGGGCGAACAGCTCGCGGACGCCGACAGCGCCCTCTCCCGGGTCCTGGACCGCCACCTGACCGGGCCGGAGGCCTACGCGGTGCGCAGCCGGGTCGAACTGCTCGTCCACCACCGCATCCACCCCTTCCCGGCCCCGGACTGGCCTGCGGTCCCCTGGCCCCCGGTCTGAACCGCGTCGCGGGTCCGGGGCTCGGAACGCGGCCCGCGGAGGGCCCCGACCAGGGCGCCCAGCTGTGAGCCGTGTCAACTACCGGGGGGTAGGAATGGTGCACCGTGCACCATGGGAGGCACAATGGGGCACGTGAGCAACGAGTGGAACTACCTTTTCGACATGGACGGTGTCCTCGTACGCGAGGAACACCTGATCACCGGCGCGGACACGCTGATCGCGGAGCTTCGCGAACACGGGACCCCGTTCATGGTGTTGACCAACAACTCCATGTACACCCCGCGTGACCTGCGCGCGCGTTTGCTCAACACGGGCCTGGACATCCCGGAGGAGTCCATCTGGACGTCGGCGCTGGCCACGGCGCAGTTCCTCCAGACCCAGCGCCCCAACGGCTCCGCCTACGTCGTCGGCGAGTCGGGCCTGACCACCGCCCTGCACAACGTCGGCTACGTGATGACCGAGCGCGATCCCGACTACGTGGTCCTGGGCGAGACGCGCACCTACAGCTTCGAGGCCATCACCCGCGCGATCCGCCTGGTCCGCGGCGGAGCCCGGTTCATCGCCACCAACCCCGACGAGACGGGCCCGAGCGCGGAGGGGCCGCTGCCCGCCACGGGCGCGGTCGCCGCGCTCATCGAGAAGGCCACGGGGAGGCGCCCCTACTTCGTGGGCAAGCCCAACCCGCTGATGATGCGGTCGGCGCTGCGCCGGATCGGCGCCCACTCGGAGAACACGCTGATGGTCGGCGACCGGATGGACACCGACGTGCTCAGCGGTCTGGAGGCGGGCCTCCAGACCGTCCTGGTGCTGACGGGCATCTCCGGCCGCGACACCGCCGAGCAGTTCCCCTACCGCCCCACGCGGGTGATCGAGTCGGTCAAGGACCTGGTCGGCCACACGCAGGACCCCTTCAACCGAGAGGGCTAGGTCCTCCTGGGGGACCCGGTACGTACACGGGCCGAAGCGGGCGGGGCGCGAAAGGGCGCCGCCCGCGGGGATCCGGGCGCACACGGAGAAAGTGAAGCACTTTCGCGTTCTGTGGTTCCGGTGCCATTTCCGGCCGTTCTCACGCGGGGTGCGGTACACGCGACGGGGGCGGTTGACTCGTCGTCCACCGCCCCCGTGTGCCGGATCTCGGTCATGTGAAGCACTTTCGCGTTCTGTGGTTCCGGTGCCATTTCCCGCTGTTCTCACGCGGGGTGCGGCAGACGCGACGGGGGCGGTGGACTCGTCGTCCACCGCCCCCGTGTGTCGCTGTCGGTCAGACGCCCTGCCGTTGCTTGGCGAGTTCCTCGACCTTGGCCGCCTCCTCGCGGCGGTGTGCGCGCAGCAGTGCCAGGCGCTCGGCGAGGACCTCTTCCAGGTCCTCCATGCTCCGGCGCTCCAGCAGCATGTCCCAGTGGGTGCGTACCGGCTTGGCGTTCTTGGGCTCTTCGCCGTTGCCGTCCCGCCGCAGGGCGCGGTCGCCGCAGAAACGGCACTCCCATTCGACGGGGATCTCAGCCTCGGTCGCGAAGGTGACCGAGAAGCGGTGGCCGCGGGTGCAGTCGTAGGTGACTTCCTGCCGCGGAGCCAGGTCGGTGTTGCGGTCGTTCTCGTAGCTCGTCGCCCCGAGCCGGGTGCCGCGAAGTGCTCGCTCGGCCATCGTGTGGTTGCCTCCAGGCGCTTGTGCGGTCTCGCGGGGTGTAACGCGACGGTCCACGTCAAGATTCCCCACTGACCTGAGGTCGAACCCCCTCGGAGGGGTGCGGTGCCGTGGCCGCGGGGCGTCGGGGACCGTGTGCGGGGACGCCGCCGTGGTGGGGGGCGGTGTGCTCGGAAGCAGAAAACCCGCGTCCGTGACAAAGGCCGGAAATCCCGTTGAACACAAGCCCGTCGGGAACTGTGATCTCCCGAACGGTGTCACTACTGGTGCGTAACGTCTGGCCATTCGGGGCCTTGGTGGTAAGTTGGCGCCTCAAGTGAGAAAAGTGCCCTTAGGGACTAACGTCCTGTTGATGTGCCCCCGTGAACCGACCTCCCCTGCCGCGCCCGTCCTCCGACGTCCCCGCGCGACCCGACGTGGAGCCCGATGACCGACACCCCCAGCCCCCGCGGCGCCGTGGCCGCGTGGGCCGCAGTGCCCCGTTGGCTCTACCTTCCCCTGCTGGCCCTCCCCGCCTGGATCTGGGCGCTCCTGGAGGTCCCGGGCGCCGCCACGGCGCCCGCCGTGACCGCCGCGGTCGCGGCGATGGTCCTGCTGGTCACCCTCGCGCTGCTGCTCGACCTGCGCGAGCGCGAGCTGCGCCGCATGCGCGCCCGCCTGGACCGGGTGCGCCACGACACCGCCGCCCTGTCCCGGCATCACCTGCCGGAGCTCGCCCGCATGCTCCGCGCCGGCGACTCCGCGGGGACCGCCCTGCAGCGCCTGGACATGCCCGAGGCCACCGCCGTCCAGGACGTGCTGCACGCCGTCGCCGCCGAGGTCGCCTCCTCCGAGCGGCGCCGCTCGGCGGCTATGGTCGCCTGTGCCACCGCAGCCGGCCGGGTGCAGGCGCTCACCACCACCATGCTCGCGGACCTGCGCCGCATGCAGGACCGGTACGGCGACGGAGCCGCCGACGGCGAGATCCTCGGCGACCTGATGCATCTGGACCACACCACCGCCCAGGCCGGGCGCGTGGCCGACAGCATCGCCATCCTCACCGGCGCCCGCTCGGGCCGCCGCTGGGGCCGCGCCATCCCGTTGGAGAGCGTCGTGCGCGGCGCCATGGGGCGCATCGGCGCCTACCGGCGCGTCAGGGTGCACAACGTCCCGGACCAGGCCGTGGCCGGCTTCGCGGCCGAGGGCGTCATCCACGCCTTGGCCGAGCTGCTGGACAACGCCGCCAAGTTCTCCCCGCCCACCGCCGAGGTCCACGTCCACGTCGAGCAGGTCCAGGCGGGTGTGGCCCTCATGGTCGAGGACGGCGGGCTGGTCATGGGCGAGGACGCCCTGAGCCGGGCCCACCAGGCGGTGGACAGCGGCCTGGAGCTGGCGGCGATGTCGGGCACCCGCCTGGGCCTGTCGGTGGTCGGCCAGCTCGCCCGCCGCTACGGCCTGACGGTGTCCTTCCGCTCCTCCTCCCGGGGCGGGACGGCGGTCGTGCTCCTGCTGCCGCAGAAGCTCGTCAAGCCGATGCCCGAACCGGTCGTCCCCGCCACGAGGCCGCGCCACGCCCGCCCCCCGGCCGCGGCCGTGCCGGCCACAGCATCGGGGCCGGAGCAGACCCCCGCCCCCCGTAAGGCCTCCCGCTCCACCGACGGGCTGCCCCAGCGACGCCGCGGACAGACCCTGGCCGCGACGCAGAGTACCCGTGAGTCCGCCCCCCGCACCGGTGAGCGCACCGCCCCGACCAAGGGGTTCGGCGACTTCCGCAGTGCGGTGCGCGGTCAGGCCGCGGGTGAAGAACCAGCGAAGGACACATGATGGACCTGGACAGGCTGACCTGGCTGATCGAAGGGCTTCTGGAGCGCACGCCCGGGGGCCGCCACGCCCTGGTGCTCTCCCGCGACGGCCTCAAGCTGTGCCACAGCTCCGGCCTCAAGGCCGACAGCGCCGACCACCTGGCCGCCATCGCCGCCGGGGTGCAGAGCCTCGCGCACAGCGCCTCGGTGGAGTTCGGCGACGGCGCCGGCGGCGTCCGCCAGGCGATGGCCGAGTTCTACGGGGGACTGCTGTTCATCGTCGAGGCCGGGCACGGCGCCCACCTCGCGGTGATCACCTCGGAGGAGACCGAGCCCGGAGTGGTCGGCCACAACATGAACGAACTCGTCGAGCAGATGGGCGAGTACCTGTCCGCGCCGCCCCGCACCCCGACCGGAGCGCCATGAGCGATACCTACCGCTACGAAGGGCCCGACCGCCTCTACGTCATCACCTCCGGGCGCAGCGGCGGAGCCGACGGCTCCCTCGACGCGGTGACCCTCATCGTCGCCGAGGACGAGCCGGGGCCGGGCCTGCAGTCCGAGCACGCCAGGATCCTGCGCCTGTGCCGCAGCCCCATGGCGGTGGTCGAGATCGCCGCGCACCTGCGCCTGCCCGTCGCTGTCGTACGCATCCTGCTCACCGACCTGCTCGACACCGGACGCGTCACCGCACGCCATCCCCGGCCGGCTCCGTCGCCGGCCCACCCCCTCGCCTCCCCGGACGTGTTGGAGAAGGTGCTCGTTGCACTCCACAACCTCTGATCCGCAGACGTCGGCGCCCTCGGCGTCCGACGCACCCCTGCCCGACACCGCGGAGCAGGCACTGAAGATCGCCGTCGTCGGAGGGTTCGGCGTCGGCAAGACCACCCTGGTGCGCTCCGTCAGCGAGATCCGCCCCCTCGACACCGAGGAGACGATGACCCGAGCCGGGGCCGGGGTGGACGACCTGGAGGGCGTCGAGGACAAGCGCACCACCACCGTCGCCTTCGACTTCGGCCGCATCACCCTGGACGCCACCTCGGTCCTCTACGTGTTCGGCGCCCCCGGCCAGGAGCGGTTCTGGTTCCTGTGGGACCGGCTCTTCTCCGGCTCCCTGGGCGCGGTCGTGCTGGTCGACACCCGGCGCCTTGAAGACTCCTGGTACGCCATCGACCGCCTGGAGGCCCAGGGCACGCCCTTCGTCGTCGCCCACAACGACTTCGGTGAGACCGAGCACGACCTCGACGAGATCCGCTCCGCCCTGGACCTGGACCCGGCGGTTCCGCTCGTGCGCTGCGACGCCCGTGACCGCGGGTCCGCCAAGGGCGTGCTCATCACCCTGGTCGAGCACGTGCGCACCCTGCTCACGGGAGGCTCCCGGTGATCAACACCAACCCCATCCCCCTCTACGGTGACCGCTTCCAGACCGACCCGGTCGGCCTGTACCGCGAGATGCGGGAGACCCACGGCCCCGTCGTGCCGATCCTGCTGGCGGGGAACGTCCCCGCCTGGCTGGTCATCGGCTACCGCGAACTCCACCAGGTGGCCACCAACTCCGACGTGTTCGCCCGCAGCACCCGCCACTGGAACGCCTGGGGCCGGGTGCCCGAGGGGTGGCCCATGACCCCGATCATCAACCAGATCCCCAGCATCCTGTACTCCGACGGCGAGGAGCACCGCAGGCGCGCCCGCGCGATCAGCGCGGCACTGGAGGCCGTGGACCGCCACGAGCTGCGCACGGTCACCACCCGCATGGCCGACCGCCTCGTCGACGGCTTCTGCACCTCCACCGGGGCCGACCTGCGCCAGGTCTACACCAGCCGCCTGGCCGGGCTGGTCGTGGGCTGGACCTTCGGCCTGGACGACGCCGAGGGGGAGCGCCTCTCCTCCCTGATCACCGCCCTGGTCGACGCGGACGAGGACTCCGCGAAGGCCCAGGGCGAGACGTTCGCCCTCCTGAGCGAGCTGGCGGCCTCGCGTGCCGCCCGGCCCGGACACGACGTGCCCTCGCGGATGTTCGCCCACCCCGCCGGCTACACGCCCCAGGAGATCGTGGAGGACCTGCTCGTCGTCCTGGCCGCGGCCACCCAGAACGTGGGCGAGTGGCTGGGCAACTCCCTGCGCCTGGTGCTCACCGACGACCGCTTCGCCGCCTCGGTGTTCGGCGCCCGCAGCAGCGTGCGCGAGGCCCTCAACGAGGTCCTGTGGGAGGACACCCCCTGCCAGGTGCAGCCCGCGCGCTTCCCCACCCAGGACGTGGAGCTGGGCGGCAAGCTCCTGCGCCGCGGCGACATGGTCCTGCTCGGCCTGGCCGGGGCCAACCACGACCGCCAGGTCCACCAGGGGGCCGCCGCCTCGCACGGGGGCAACCACGCCCACCTGTCCTTCTCGCGCGGCGAGCACGGCTGCCCCTACCCGGCCCAGGAGATCGCCGAGATCATCACCACGGTCGGTGTGGAGGTGCTCATGGACCGCCTGCCCGACATCGAGCTGGCGGTGGCCCCCGACGAGGTGCGCTGGAGGCACTCCCCGTGGATGCGGGGCGTGGTGTCCCTGCCGGTGCACTTCAGCCCGGCGCCCCGCATGGGAGAGGTCTAGGGCCTGTTTTTTGGAAGTGGGAGTGGAGCAGGGCCTGTCCTGGCAGGCTTGGTGAACGTGCCAGGCCGTCATGAACGCACCGAGGCCGAGTGGGCCCTGCTCGCCCCACTCATGCCCACCGATGCGCCCAAAGGCAAGAAGTGGGCCGACCACCGCAAGATCATCAACGCCATCCTGCTTGCGCACCCGCACCGGCATCCCCTGGCATGATGTGCCCGAACGCTACGGGCCCTGGGAGACCGCCGCCGGCCGCCACCGCCGCTGGTGCATCGACGGCACCTGGCAGAGAATCGCCGACCGGCTCAGGATCGATGCCTCCAGCGGCGAGGAACTCATCGCGAGCGTGGACTCAACCACGGTGCGAGCCCACTCCCACGCCGCCGGAGCAGCGAAAAAGGGGACCAGGTCCGGGACGAACCGGACGGGGTCGAAGCACTCGGGCGCTCCCGGGGCGGGCTGACCACCAAGATCCACCTGCTCGCGGACCAGCACCGGCGCCCGCTGGTACTGGCCACCAGCCCCGGCCAGCGCGGGGACAGCCCGATGTTCGAACCCCTGATGGGCGCCCTGCGACTGCCCAGGGGCACGGGGCTGTGGGGTGGCAAGGCCTACTCCAGCCGGGCCGATCGAGAGCACCTGAGGTGCCGCGGGATCAAGGCGACGATCGCTCAGCCCCGTGACCAGCGCGAGCACCGCAGACGCAAGGGGTCCGTGGGCGGTAGGCCCCCGGCTTTCGACCAGGTCACCTACAGCTGTGCAGCTACAGAAAGGAACTCCTGGGTAGTGTCTCACTCTGCGGGGCCGACAATATAGTTCATCGAATAGGTCCCCGTGTCCTCCGTGGTGAATTCTCCGTCCTCGCCCATGAGAGAGACGGTCAGGCTGACACTCCATTCCTCATTAACAAACCGGTAAATGCCCCCCGCGCTCATTACCGTCTCCTGGTCCGTGGTGAAGCCGTTGGGCTCGAACTCCCCGAGTATGGCCTGGACCTCCTCCTCAGGCACTCCCAGAACCTGGGCACCGTGGTAATCGTTGATGGCTGTGCTGGGGCCGTCATCAGCAGCTCCTACGTCCAGCGTGATCTCGTATCCGACGGGGAATGGGATCTCTGGTGGCCATCCCTCGGGGAGCCCATCCTGGCCCTGCGTCTCCTCTCCGGACGTGTCGGTGACGGGGGCATCAGAGGGGGCCGCCTGCTCCGGGGCATTTTCCGTCTGGCCGGAGCACGCGGTCAACAGGGCCATGCAGAACAGACCAGCGGCAAGCGTGGTGGGGCGGAACATCGGAGCGTCCTTCCGATCGTTAGGGTCATTGCAGGCAAGGGCTCAGCGCTGGCTACGTCATCGTCTCCGGCCATTCCACCGCTCAGCCAGTATGTCTCGATGGTCGTCCCGCCCCGGGCCTACGCGACTTCGTATCCGGGCGGGACGACGGACAAGAGTTGGTCAGTAGTACCGCGTCACGATCGCCTCTCGGACAACCGAAGCAGCAGCCATGGTTCCATGGCCGCGGCTGGTTCGGGGCGGCGAGTCCAAACGAGAGGCCGGATGTCCGATTCCGGCCACGTTCTGCAGCGGAGGGGCATGGGTCGCTACGGTCGTTTTCGCGCACAACCCTAGGCGAGGAATCGAGGCAGAAAAGTGGGAAGCCGAAACCGAAGAAAGGGACGTTCACGTAGGAAGAACAGACCGGCCACTGCGGCTTCCCCCCACGGCGACCGAGACGAACGTGACCCTGGCCGGCCCCAGCCCAGACCCAAGGCAGGTTCGTGGTCGCTTGCCCTGCGTCGAATGAGCGCACGCTGGTGGGTGCCCGGCACGCAATACAGGCGGGCCCGGGAGCGAAAGGATACGGAGCAGCCGACCACGTTCGATGTCCTGCAGAAGAGGTTCTTCCCCGAGGGCCAAAGTGCATCGCGCCGGGTCCGGATCTCAGCTTGGGCGATCACCACCGTGGTGGCCCTTCTCATCGCTGCGGGAGGATTCGCCGGGACCTACGCCTACGACCTGTGGTCCACCGAGGCGCGAATGCGCGAAGAGCGGGCAGCTCAGACGGCGATCGACCAGGGGAACACTCCATTCACCAATTCCGTCGCGTATGAGACCTCCCCCCAAGAAGGCTCCCAAGTGGTCTTAGACCGACCCTTGACCACAGACGAGGCCGAAGAGCTAGTAACCCTTGACAACACCGAAGCCGGCATCTTCCTGGCCAGTCTGGGAGGGCGCCTGATCTCAGAGACCTCTGTTGTTGGAGGCATCACCCCGCCGAGTGGATGGTCGTGGGAGGGATCACCAGCACCCATCCGAGTCGGCTCGGCCGTGTTCACGATGACTGTACTGTCAGCGCGCACCTCCCAGGTGAGTATCGTGGATATGAACCCCACCAACGTCTCCTGCACGGAACCGACTGCCACGACCGTCGTGGAATTCCCATCAGCCGGTCAAGCCATCTACCCTGGCGTACTCGTGGACCTGACCCACAACGATCCGACACTGCTGATCTCCGATGAGGGAACCGATCAAGGTCAGCCCTACTTCAATCGCAGGCGTATTGACCTCGGTGGCGGGCTGGAACCGGGTGGGCTCCGTGTGCAGGCAGTGACAGCGGGACAGAGCTGTGAATGGGAGATCCAGGCGCATTATGTCGATGCCCGCCAGAACTCTGGTGAGGTCGTCCTACGCAACGGTGATGAGCCCTTTTTCGTGGAAGCTGCGCCTGCGCGACCCGAACAGTACTGGATCTTGACACCGGGACCGGGCGTCGTGGCCTGCCACGAAACGCCGGAACTGCCGGGATGCCCGAACGCTGGATGAGACGCATCACACCGCGCCCGGCCTACCACCGTCATGTGACCGGACGAGAGCTTCCCCTGCTCGTGGAAGCGTCCACCGCACTGGCGATGGTGTCGCCGTCCTGGTACTCGACCTCGTCCACGAACGAGTTTTTGCCGTCCGTGTACGCCCACCGGGGGTCGGGTTCTGCCAGTCGACCTCTTGACCGTTGGAAGCGATGATCTCGAAGGTGCTCGCGGGTTCTCCTGTCAGGGGTTGTGCGGCCGAGGGGTGTAGACAGCACTTGAGTACCGTTGAAGGGTTGGCCGCGGGGTTGTGGTGGTGACGGTCCCGGGCGGGTCCGATATCCGCCCGGGGTGTCGGAGGGCGGCCCGGTGAGCCGCCCCCCGGGACGGACCCGCCGGCCAGCTCAGCGCCGACGGCGCCGAGCACCGGCGCCCGCGCAACCTCGCAGGCCGTCCGCCCTGGGCGGCGCACCCATCCCACACGAACTCCTTACGTTGCCAAACCCCCACATTGACGACATCGAGTCATAAACTCGGCAGGTCGTGGGTTCTCGCGGAGAACACGGGGGAAACGTCAATGGCGTCGTCGATCCGACTGGCCGCCGCAGCGGCCGTCATCCTGCTCGGTGTCACGGCCGTCGGCTGTGGCGCCACCGGCGACCGGGCCCCGGTCCGGTCCGTCGGCGGGCGGGAGTCCACCGCCCCCGCGTTGCGGGCGCCGGAGGCGCCGGACCCCTCGGCCGAGACGCTCTCCGGGGAGGCCGAACCCCACCCCGCTCCCGGCGCCGACCTCGGTGCCGACCCCGCCGGCGAGCCGCTGTCCACGCCCGGCCCGGCCGCCGAGGAACCCGCGCCCGGAACCCGGGAGACGGCAGCGGAGGCGCCGGAGGGTGCCGTGACGGCGTACGTGCGGGCCCTCGCCTCGGGCGACCCCGCCCGGATGGTCGAGGGGCTGGAGCACGCGGCCGAGGGCTCCGTCGCCCACGACTACCTCACGCACCAAGCGTCCGTCGCCCGCGCCCGGGTCGACGCGGGCCTCCCCGTCGCGGCGGCCGAGACGGAGCACACCGCAGACGGCTACGAACTGTGCACCGCGGACGACCCCCGGGGCGATCCGACCTGCTCCTCCCACGGAGGATTCACAGGGGCGGACGGGCTGGTCGGCGGCCTGCTCGTGGACGGCGGCGACCCCGGACCCGGCCTGCTGGTCCCCGGACCCGACGAGCGCCCCGAGGTGAAGTCCGAGGGGGTGACCGCCACCCTGCTGACCGCCTACCGGTCCGCCGCGGACAAGACCCTGGTGGTGACGGTCGGCTTCGACACGCGGGAGAACGTCGACCTCGACCTGCACGGAACCGCCTACCAGGGCAGGAACGGGCACGAGAGCGCGGTGCGGGCCGCGGTGGGACGCCACGAACTCGACGCGGGGACCCGTGCCCGCGCGGCGTTCTTCCTGTCCGGGGCCGCTCCCGGCGGCAACCTCCGCGTGGGCGGCTGTCTGGAGGAGTGCTCCTCGTTCGTCTTCCTGGGGGTGCCCGTGGAGTGAGCCGAGGTCACACGCCCTACCGGCAGAGCGCCGATTTCCACACCGTCAGGGCTGTCGCCCCGGGGACACCCCGGTGGTAGATTGTGGCGCCACACGGCACATTTCGTGCGAAAGCGATGAGGACCCCGGGTTCGCACCCCAGGTCCGAACACCGCGGGCGACCGGATCCGCGGCTCCGTGACGGAGCCGGACCCAGCGCCGGGTCGCCGCGCAGACGGGCCGGGTCGCTCCCCCTACCCCCCGGGGGAGCGGCCCGGCCTCCCACCCCGGCGCCTACCTCACGCGGCGCACCCGCGCCTCGTCCCACACCGGCTCCGGGGCCTCGTACACGCCCCCGTCCGCCCCGAACACCACGTACCGGTCGAACCCGCGGGCGAACCAGCGGTCGTGTGTGACCGCCAGGATCGTTCCCTGGTAGGCGTCTAGCGCCGACTCCAGCGCCTCGGCCGACACCACGTCCAGGTTGTCCGTCGGCTCGTCCAGCAGCAGCATCGTCGTGCCCGACAACTCCAGCAGCAGGACCTGGAACCGCGCCTGCTGTCCGCCCGACAGCGTGTCGAACGCCTGCTCGGCCGCGAGCGCCAGCTCGTAGCGGTCCAGCGCCCGCCCCGACTCCTCCCGGGGCAGCCCCCTCCGGGACCCCTCGCCCCGGTGGAGGATGTCCAGGAGCGTGCGGCCCGCGAACTCCGGGTGCTCGTGGGTCTGCGCGAACCACCCCGGCAGCACGCGCGCGCCCAGCCGGGCCGACCCGGTGTGCTCCACGGAGGGCACCCGTGCCCGCTCCTCCCCGGACAGCGGCGACGACTCCGGGTCGCTGCCGCCCCCGGCCAGCAGCCGCAGGAAGTGCGACTTCCCCGACCCGTTCGAGCCCAGCACGGCCACCCGCTCGCCGAACCAGACCTCCAGGTCGAACGGGCGCATCAGCCCGCTCAGCTCCAGGCCCTCGCACACCAGGGCCCTCTTGCCGGTACGGCCCCCGCGCAACCGCATCCGCAGGTTCTGCTCCCGGGGCAGCTTCTCCGGCGGGCCGGCGTCCTCGAACCGCCGCAGCCGGGTGCGCGCCGACTGGTACCGCGAGGCCATGTCCGAGTTGTAGGACGCCTTCTGCTTGTAGGTCGTGACCAGCGCCCTCAGTTTGGCGTGCTCGTCGTCCCAGCGCCGCCGCAGCTCGTCCAGGCGCTCGAACCGCTCCCGGCGCGCGTCGTGGTAGGTGTCGAAGGCGCCGCCGTGCGTCCACGCCGTGTTGCCCGCGGCGCCCAGTTCGACCGTGACGATGCGGTCCGGGACCCGGCTCAGGAGCTCGCGGTCGTGGGAGACGAACAGCACGGTCTTGGGTGAGGCCCGCAGCGCCTCCTCCAGCCACCGCTTGCCCGGCACGTCCAGGTAGTTGTCGGGCTCGTCCAGCAGCAGGACCGGAGCCGGCCCTCGCAGAAGGGCCTCGATGACCAGGCGCTTCTGCTCACCGCCCGAGAGGGTGCGCACCTCGCGCCACCGGCAGCGCTCGTAGGGGACGCCCAGCGCGGCCGTGCAGCACTGGTCCCACACGACCTCCGCCTCGTAGCCCCCGGCGTCCCCGTAGCGGGCGATCGCCCCGGCGTAGCGCATCTGCGTCTTCTCGCCGTCGTCGACCATCATCGCCGCCTCGGCCGCCTCCACGTCGGCGTGCGCCTCGCGCACCGCCGCCGGGGACACCGACACCAGCAGTTCGTGCACGGTCGTCTCGTCGCGCACATGGCCGATGAACTGCGGCATCACCCCCAGTTCGCCGTCCAGGGTGACGGCGCCCGCCTCCGGGCGCTGCTCACCGCGCACGATCCGCAGCAGGGTGCTCTTGCCCGCGCCGTTGGCCCCCACCAGCGCCGTCTTGGAACCCTCGCCCACCCGGAACGACACCGCGTCCAACAGGACCCGGCCGTCGGGGAGGGTGTGACTGACCTGGTTGACGTCGATGTAGCCCAAGACCGCTCTCCACGTGGGGTTCTGCCGCGAGCGCGCGGGGGTGGCCCGGCGCGTCCCGGAAGGCTTCCACGCCCCGCTCCGCCCCCGCAACCCGTTTTTCCTGGTGGTGCACTGCGGACGGGCCAGTGGCAGGTGCTCCCGACCGCCTGTGTGTCGGAGCGCCCCCCGGGGTGCGGGCGGTAGTTGTATGGGAACACAGGGTGAAAAATCGGGAATCGGGCGAAGTGCGGGCGCCGACTCGGGCGTCATCGGTGCCGGGCCGGGAAGTGCGCTGTGGCCGGCCCACCGCCGAACAGGGGGACGCATGCAGATCGGGTACAAGCTGGCGACCGAGGCCTTCGGGCCCGAGGAACTCATCCGCCAGGCGGAGCTGGCCGAGCGCGCCGGGTTCGACTTCGTGGAGATCAGCGACCACTACCACCCGTGGCTCGACAACCAGGGCCACTCGCCGTTCACCTGGACCGTGCTCGGCGCCATCGCGGCCAGGACCGAGCGGATCGGACTCGTGACCGGGGTGACCTGCCCGACGGTGCGCTACCACCCGGCGATCATCGCCCAGGCCGCCGCGACCCTGGCCCTGGTCTCCGGAGGGCGCTTCGTCCTCGGCGTCGGCTCGGGGGAGCGGCTCAACGAGCACGTCGTCGGCCAGGAGTTCCCCGACTCCGTCCAGGTGCGCCACGACATGCTGCGCGAGGCCCTGGAGATCATCCGCCTGCTCTGGGGCGGCGGCTACCAGTCCTACGAGGGCGACCACCTGCGCCTGGAGGACGCCCGGGTCTTCGACCTGCCCGAGACCGCGCCGCTGATCGCCGTCGCGGCCAGCGGAGGGGAGTCGGCCAGGATCGCCGCCGAATACGGCGACGGGCTGTTCGCCACGGAGGCCAAGCACCAGATCGTGCGCGACTACCGCGCCGCCGGCGGCGACGGGCCGGGCTACGCCGAGGTGCCCCTGGCCTGGGCGCACGACGAGCGCACCGCCGCCCGGGCCGCCCTGGAGACGTCCCGATGGGCCCTGACGGGCTGGAAGGTCATGAGCGAGCTGCCCAACCCGGTCAACTTCGAGGCCGCCACGACCACGGTCCGGGAGGAGGACGTCCTGGGGCACTTCGCCTGCGGCCCCGATCCGGAGCGCCACGTCGAGGCCGCCCGGAAGTACGTCGACGCGGGCTTCGACCGCCTGGTCATGCAGAACGCCGGTCCGGACCCCGACGGGTTCATCGACTTCTACCAGCGGGAACTGGACGGACGCCTGCGCGCTCTCTCCCCGTCCTGAGCCGCGCCGCCCGCCGACCGCCCGGCCCGGCGCTCCTGGGAGAGCGGGAGCGCCGAGCCGTTCAGGCCCGCGGGGGCACCGGCACCTCGACGCCGCCCATCCACCGCGCCAGTCCGTCCCGGTCCACCAGGACCATGTGCTCCCCGCCCGCGCGGGCCGCGGCCTCGGTGAACCCGTTGGAGGCGACGAACATCCCCTGGTAGCCGTCGTAGCCGCTGTTCAGGGTGCCGATGAAGGCCCGTACGTCGTTCGGGGGCACGCGATGGCGCCACCGCTTGCACTGGACCACCACCGCCTGCCCCCGCGGGGAGCGCGCGAGGATGTCCGCCCCGCCGTCCTCGGCTCCGCCGACCACGGTGACCGCGGAATAGCCGTGCACCTGCATCAGGCCCGCGACGTGCTCCTCGAACTCCGTGCCGGACATCAGGTCCAACTCGGACAGGTCCGTCCGCGCGATCGCCCGCCTCCGCGCGGTCAGGCGCATCCGGCCCACCGCCCACCAGGACAGGACGGCCACCGCCACCGCCGCAGCGACCCACAGCAGCGGTCGCGGCGCGCTCCGCGCCACCCACGCGCCGACCATCAGCGCCACCACGGCGGCCAGCACGGCGGCGTGCCGGTGGCGCCACACGAATCCTCGTTCCCTCGACCGGGCGTCCACGTTCCTCCTGGGGGCGGGGGCGTTCTCCGTAGGTCCCCTTCCCCGAGAACGCCGGTCCTCACGGGGATCCGCGCCGTCGGCCTGTGGCGGTTCCCACGGCACCGGGCGGCGCGCACCGGTCGGCCCACGCGCCCGTCCCCGGCCGTACCTCCGTCACCTGGTCGGACCGCGAGCACCCCGCATGAAACATGCAGGAAACCAGCGGACTACCATGGCCGCGCGGTGTCGACCTGCACGGCGGCAACCGCTCGGGGACAGTACCCACCGCCCCCGGGGCACACATGGAAGTAGTCCGATGACGGTTATCAAGAACATCGCCGACTTCGTCGGCCGGTGGTTCGCCCTGCTGGTCCTCGCCGGAGCGGTCGTGGGCCTCGTGGCCCCCGACCAGGCCGCGCTCGTCGCCCCGCACGTCTCCCTCCTCCTCGGCGTCATCATGTTCGGGGTGATCATGCCGGTGGGGTACTTTGCCAGTTCAGGGCGGCTATCTACACCAGATTATACCCCGCGTGGGGCACTTATGGGGCAGTTTTAGCCACTACTTTGCCCGC
>NZ_JAUZMY010000070.1:0-4695 GCF_036327455.1 Nocardiopsis codii
CACCACCAACTCCACCGACCGGTCCACACACACCACCACCCCGACCTCGGGGCCCACCCCCTGCCCGATCAACCACCGAGCCCACCGGTTGGACACCTCGTCCAACTCCACATACGACAACCCGCCCCGCCCGTCATCAACCGCCCGCTCGGACCCGGCACGCTCCACCTGCACAGCGAACGCGTCCACGAACGACACCGACTCCGCAACCGGCACATCATCGAACCCACCCAGAACCCGCCCCCACTCACCCGAATTCAGAGGACCGAGGGCGTCCTGTGTCCCGTGCACGGGTCGGGCCGGCGTGCCCTGTCGCGCCGGGAGGAGGGAGGAGGTTTCCCGAAGGGGGAGGTCATTCATGGCTACCAACCTTGCGACGACGCGATCGGACTCACCGCTGTTCGACGGTGTCCGCGGAACCACTCTCGGGCCAGCGCAGGCCCCGGAATCCCCTCATCGTGAGGGCGAACAACGTGCACCCGCCCACCAGCGCGGCCAGCCCTGCCGCCGCCCAGGGCGAGGGCAGGTACTCCAGGAGCAGACCGCCGCCGGTCATCCCGAGGGCCGAGCCGACGCCGTACATGGTCATGGCAGCGGTGATCACTCGGCCCCGGAGCTCGTCGGGTACCTGACGGAAGATGAGCAGGTCCACCAGGATGCGCATGGCAGGGACGCCGAGCAGCAGCAGGAAGAGCACACCTGCCACCCACCACGGCCCCAGGGGCAGGCCGAGCAGTCCGACCAGGACCGCCGTCGTGATCCCCATGGCCCCCATGACCCGACCGGGTTCGAGCCGGTGGATCGGCTTGACCAGGAAGGTCCCGGCCAGTCCGCCCACAGCCATACCGGCCATGGCGAGCCCGATGACGCCGGACGAGACTCCCTGCTCCTCCAGCACCACGACCGAGATCAGACCGAAGGGGGCACTGGCCACGTTCATCAGCACGGTGAACAGCAGGACGCCGCGCAGTTCGGGCTTGGCCATGGTGGCGCGCATCCCCGAGAGCATGCGTTGCCAGGAGCTCTCCCCCTGGTCCGCGGGCCGGGGTTGCGGCGGGGTCGGACGGACGAACAGCACGCACAGGAAGGAGAGCGTGAAGGTCACGGCGTTGAAGACGAAGGGCAGGACCATCGCCGTTCCGTAGAGGAAGCCGCCCAGGGGCGGCCCGCCCATGGACGCGGCATGGCTGCGGACCTCCTCCTGGGTCAGCGCGGTGGTCAGCTGTTCTCCCGGAACGACCGCCCGCACCATGAGCATGCGGGCCGAGCCGCCGAGTGGCTGGACCGCACCGAGCAGCAGGGCTGCGACGACGAGGTGCACGAGGGTGAGTTCGGCGAGGACCAGCGCGGCCACCACGCTGCCGGTGACGACCACGCGCAGGGTTTCGGCGAAGAGCAGGAGTCTGCGCCGGTCATAACGGTCGCAGAGTTCTCCCGCAGGCAGTGAGGCGACCATCCCGGCCGCCATGTGCACACCGCCGAAGACGCCGGCGATCGCGGGAGACCCGGTGACGGCCAGAACCGCGAGCGGATAGACCAAGAGGGATATCTCAAGACCGAGCATTGAGAAAGCGGAACCGGTCCACAGAAGCTGGAACCTACGGTTTCGCCAAAGCGGAACCGGCTCTGCCGGAGCCACTCCCACCTGTTGTTCGTCACTCATTGGTCACCTCTGTCGACATTCAGTAACGCCGGGGCCGCCCTCCGCGATGCAACACCCTCCCGTAGTCATTGACAAGACTTCGGTCGAAGCTGTCAGGTTTCTGCCACATCCCCCTTCCCAACTGTGCCTTGACAGCGGGGCTGAGGCCGATCTAGGTTTACCCGAGCCTGCACAAAAGCATTGCATGTAGTCGATCCATGCTTTTAGTCCCGAATCCATAAGCACCAAAGGCCACCCCGCCCCCAGGAGGTCTCCGTGAGTAATCCTTTCGACGATGAGAAATTGCTCTTCAAGGTGCTCGTCAACGACGAGGGACAACACTCTCTCTGGCCGGCCTTCGCCGACGTGCCCGCAGGATGGGAAGTCCGTGTCGAGGACTCGGCGCGGGCGGACTGCCTTTCGTTCATCGAGGAGAACTGGACGGACATGCGCCCGAGGAGCCTCGTCGAATCCATGGAATCGGATACTCCGACCCGCTGAGGCACTGCAGCGCGAAAGCGCCCTAGTAGGCCACTGCGCCCGTCGCGCGAATCGTGAGGACTTTCCGGTTCGCCGACCGGCGGGTACATGAGAGTATCGATCGAAAGGTGGACAGGAGTCCATGGATCTGACCCTGTCGAGTCTGCACCGATCAGTGGATTCCCCCACCAGTGAATCCATGAACCTCCTCAACGAGATCGGCGAGGATTTCCCCGAGGCCATATCCTTCGCCGCGGGAAAGCCCTTCGAGGGATTTCTCAGCCTGGACTCCGTGCACGAGTACCTGGACGCCTTCCGCGCGCGGCTGACCGGCCGACTCGGCATGAGCGAGGAGCAGGTCGCGCGCAGGGTCCTCCAGTACGGCAGTGCCCGGGGAATCATCAACGACCTGGTGGCGCGCCACCTGGAGGTCGACGAGAGGATCCGGGTGTCCCCGGAGGAGATCGTCGTGACCTCGGGCTGTCAGGAAGCGCTCTACCTGGTGCTCCGTGCCCTGCGGGGGCGATCCGGAGACGCGGTGCTGACCGTACGCCCCACCTATTCCGGCCTGGACGCCGCGGCCCAGCTGGTGGACATGCCCGTCCTGTCCGTCGACGAACCCGCGGACGGAATCGACGGGGCGCACCTGACGAGGGCGGTCGACGAGGCCAGAGGGCAGGGATACCGGCCTCGCGCCCTCTACGTGATGCCGGACTTCGCCAATCCCACGGGAAGAAGTCTCACGCTCGAGGCACGGGAAAGCCTTCTTGCCGCTGCTGCCGAATGCGGGATCCTCCTCCTGGAGGACAACCCCTACGGGAACTTCGGCCCGGAGGGGGAACACCTTCCCACCCTGAAGTCCCTGGATCAGTCACGGTGCGTCGTCTATCTGGGATCATTCGCCAAATCCGGCCTGCCTGGAGCACGTGTCGGATATGTCGTCGCAGACCAGAACGTCACGGAAGGCGACCGTTCCGGCTCCCTCCTCGCCGATCAGATCACACGGCTCAAGGGGATGCTCAGCATCAACACCTCCCCCATCGCGCAGGCCGTGATCGGGGGAAAGATCCTCCTGAACGACTTCAGCCTGCGACGCGCGAACGAGCGTGAGCGTGCGGTCTACCAGGAGAACCTCGAATGCCTTCTGGTGAGTTTCGAGGAGAACTTCCCGGAAGTACACGGCGAAAGACTCCACGGGGTTTCCTTCAACACCCCCCGCGGAGGATTCTTCATCTCCGTCACCCTGCCCTTCGCCTCCACCGACGACATCCTCCGTCTGTGCGGAGAAAAGTACGGGGTGCTCTGGACACCGATGCACCACTTCCACGGAGACGGAATTCCCAGGAACGAGATCCGTTTCGCGTTCAGCCATCTGAGCCGGGAACAGATCAGGCTGGGAGTACAACGGTTCTCCGCGTTCGTCGCGGACCACGCCGACAGGTGAACCACCACCACGGCGCCACAAACCAAAATCCCCCGTAGCAGAGATGGGCCGTTCGTGTATCCGTTGTCGTTTGCGCAGCGTCGGTTGTGGTTCCTGTCCCGCCTGGAAGGACCCTCGGCGACCTACAACGTCCCGGTCGTCACACGCCTGAACGGCCCCCTGGACACCACAGCCCTCAGGGAAGCCCTCAACGACGTGGTCGGCCGCCATGAGGCGCTGCGGACCGTGTTCACCGAGCACGACGGGGAGCCGTCCCAGACGGTCCTGGATCCGACCGCGGACCTGGTCGGACTCGGGGTCACCGACTGCGCCACCGACGAGGTGGAGGCGCTGGTCGGCGAGCACGCCGGGCACCTGTTCGACCTGGGAACCGACGTCCCCCTGCACGCGCACCTGCTGCGCACCGCCCCCGACCAGCACGTCCTGGTCCTGGTGGTGCACCACATCGCGGGGGACGGGCAGTCCATGGGGCCGCTCTCCCGCGACCTGGGCCAGGCCTACCAGGCCCGCCTACAGGGACAGGCTCCGGGCTGGGATCCGCTGCCGGTGCAGTACGTGGACTACACCCTGTGGCAACGAGAACTCCTCGACCAACCGCAAGGGCAGGGCGAGGACGCAGGCACCCTGGCCGAACAGGAACTGCACTACTGGCGTACCCGCCTGCAGGACCTCCCGGAGGAGTTGGTGCTGCCCACCGACCGGCCGCGCCCCCAGGTGTCGTCCTATCGGGGTGGGCGGGTCTCGCTCACGGTGGGCGCCCAGGTCTTCGAGCGGCTGAGGGATGTGGCCCGGTCCGTGGGGGCGACCCCGTTCATGGCGGTGCAGGCCGCGGTCGCGGTCCTGCTCTCCCGCCTCGGGGCAGGCGACGACATCCCGCTCGGCACCGTGGTCGCCGGCCGCGACGACCAAGCCCTGGACGACCTGGTCGGGTTCTTCGTCAACACCCTGGTCCTGCGCACCGACCTGTCCGGGAACCCCACCTTCACCGAACTGCTCGCCCGTGTCCGCCAGCAGGACCTGGAGGACTTCGACCACACCCACGTCCCCTTCGAGCAGGTCGTCGAAGCCCTCAGCCCCACACGCTCCCTCGCACGACACCCCCTCTTCCAAACCTCCATCGGATGGGAAC
>NZ_JAUZMY010000071.1:0-3200 GCF_036327455.1 Nocardiopsis codii
AGTGTGGGGCATCGAGGGCCTTCCGGCGAGTCGGTGCAGATGTCGCAATCCACACCGATACCGGAGGCCCTCTTCGCGTGTGTCAGGGGGGTGGGTGTTACCAACCTCCGTGGTCAGTACACCTAGGCAGCGGACGCGCCGTGCGGGCCCGACCCGTCCGGTGCGCCCGCGCTTGCGACGCACAGGGGGAGCCTTCCGTCGGGGAGGCTCCCCCTCGCCGTCCGTGCGGTGTCCGCGCGCGGGTCGTGGGCCCCTGCGCGTGCGCTGCGGTCCTGTCCCGGGGGTTCAGGAGTCGGTGGACAGCTTTCGCACGTTGCTCGGCGGCACGAATCCCCCCGACTCCCGGCTCCTTCTCGGATAGGGCAGGCGGGAGCCGTCCTGCTGGGTGCGGTACGAGGCCTCCATGGCGGGCGCGCCCGGCAGGGGCCGGTTCGCGGTCTCCCGCATGTGCCACACCACCACGAGCCCCACCACGCCCGCGATCATCAGCAGCCATGCCGGTGAGTACAGGTTCCCGGTGGACTGCACGAGCGCCTCGGCGATGAGCGGGGTGGTGCCGCCGAACAGCGCCACCGACACGTTGAAGCTGATGGCCAGGGCGCCGTAGCGCACCTTGGTGGGGAAGAACGCCGGCAGGGAGGCGGGGGCGGCGCCGGAGAAGTGCACCAGTGTCACCGCGAGCACCACCATGCCCAGGGCCACGGTCCACACACTGGCCTGTTGCAGGAGCCAGAACGCGGGCAGGGCCAGGACGATCGAGGCGACGCATCCGGAGAGGAGGACGGGTCTGCGCCCCACGCGGTCGCTGAGGCGCCCGAACTGGGTGACCGCGAGCAGCATCAGCACCATGGCGGCCAGGGTCATCACCAGTGCGAGAGTGGAGCTGTAGCCGAGTTCGGCCTCCATGTAGGTGGGCATGTACGCCGTCACCATGTAGTTGTTGACGTTGAAGACCATGACGAGTCCGATGCAGAGCAGGATGTTGCGCCACTGGCCGACGATCGTCTCCCGGAACTGGCCCTTGCGGCGCTCGCCTTCGGCGTCCTTGGCGAATCCGTCGGTGTTCTGGTTGAAGACCGGGGTCTCCTCCAGCTTGACCCGCAGGTAGAGGCCGATGGCGCCCAGCGGGAGGGCGAGCATGAACGGGACGCGCCAGCCCCAGGCGAGCATGCCCTCCGAGCCCAACAGCAGGGTCATCACGGTGACGATGGTGGCGCCGCCGACGTAGCCGCTGACGGTGCCGAACTCCAGCCAGGACGACAGGAACCCGCGGCGCCGGTCGGGCGCGTACTCGGCGATGAAGGTGGTGGCGCCGCCGTACTCGCCGCCGGTGGAGAAACCCTGGAGCATGCGGGCGAACAGCAGCAGGATCGGCGCGGCGATGCCGATCGTCGCGGCCGAGGGGATGAGTCCGATGGAGAACGTGCTCACCGCCATGAGCAGCATCGTGACGGCCAGGACGCGCTTGCGGCCGATCCGGTCGCCCAGGGGGCCGAAGAACAGGCCGCCCAGGGGGCGGACCAGGAAGGCGGCGGCGAACGTGGTGAAGGTGGCGATGAGCTGCACGCCTCCGGACTGGGACGGGTAGAACACCAGGCCGATGGTGACGGCGAGGTAGCTGTAGACGCCGAAGTCGTACCACTCCGTCGCGTTGCCGATGGCGGCGGCGGTGACGGCTTTCCGGGTCGTCCTGCGGTCCGTCTCCAGGGTCTGTCGACCCTGCGGTTGTGCGTCGCTCACGTCTCCCCCTCGGTGGGATCACCCAAGTGTCACCCAAAGCACCAGGTTAATCACTGTGCGTGATAAATCGAGGCGGTTCAGCCGTGTCGTCCCGGGGGTAGCGTGGCAGCGCGGGGGAGCGGAGAGAGGGAGTCCATGCGCAAGGTACTGGTCAGCGCCTGCCTGATGGGGCGCAGGGTGCGCTACGACGGGCGGGCCAAGACGATCGGGGACTCCGTGGTCGCCCGCTGGCGGGAGGAGGGGCGGCTGGTGGTGCACTGTCCGGAGATCGCGGGGGGTCTGCCCGTGCCCCGGCCGCCCGCCGAGATCGAGCCCGGGGCCACCGCGGCCGACGTGCTCGCCGGCCGGGCGCGCATCCTCACCCCCGAGGGCGAGGACGTGACCGGCCACTTCGTGAGCGGTGCCCGCGCGGCCCTCGCCACCGCCCGGGGGCACGGGGTGGAGGTGGCGGTCCTCAAGGAGTCCAGCCCGTCCTGCGGGTCGCGCGAGGTGTACGACGGGACCTTCGGCGGGCACAAGCTGGCGGGTGCGGGGGTGACGGCCCAGCTGCTGAGGGACCACGGCGTCGCGGTCTTCAACGAGCACGAGGTCGCCGAGGCGGCCGAGTACCTCGGCGCCGCCGAACGCGGCTGAGGGACGCCGAAGGGCCGGGCCGGGCCGGGGCCGCCCCGGCCCCGGAGCCCCGCCACTCCGGCATCCGCGGCCCCGCCGCCGGAGCCGTGGCGGCGCGAAGGCCTGAGGACACGGTCCTAGGGCCGGACGACCTCGTACCGGGCGCAGGCGAAGTCCTGGGCGCGGTGGACGTCCAGGACCCTCAGGTCGACCCTGCGGGCCAGGAGCGGAGCCCCCGACCCCAGGGTGACGGGCGCGACGGACACGATCACCTCGTCGAGCAGCCCGAGCTCGGCCAGCCGTCCGGCGATCTCGCCCCCGCCGACCACCCACACGTCGCGTCCGTCGGCCGCCTCGACCATCTGCGCGTGCAGGTCCCGCAGCTCCTGGTCGGTGTCGGCGCTCACGAAGCGGATGTCGCCCTCGACCCTGGGCAGGTCCCGGTGGGTGAGGACCCAGGCGGGGACGTCGTAGGGCCAGGGCCTGTCGCCCTCGTGGCGCAGGATCCACTCGTAGGTGTGGGCCCCCGAGACCAGCGCCCCCACGTTCCTCATGAACTCGGCGTGCTCGTCGTTCGCCTCGCCGGGGTCGGCGGCGAACAGCCACTCCAGGGAGTGGTCGTCGGTGGCGATGAAGCCGTCGAGGCTGGTCGCGGTGTTGTAGATCGTCCTGGTCACGGTGTCCTCCGTCGGTCCGCCCCGCGGGGCGGCGCTTCTCGTGCCGGTCGTCGGCGGGGGCGGCGGTCGTCCTGCCGGCCGCCCCTACTGGTCGTGGTGCCGGTTCTGGAGCCACTCGATCGGGTCGCCGTGGTCCACCTCCGCGCCCCCGGCGCGCAGCATCTGACCGAC
>NZ_JAUZMY010000072.1:0-3153 GCF_036327455.1 Nocardiopsis codii
CCCATGTACATGGAACATGCCCCCGATTGTGCGCTGTTTGTTCTTCGCCGCCATACTAGGAGGACGACATCTGTGCCATTTGCTTGCAGAGCCCGGGAGCAGGGCATAGGCGCCCGCACGCCGAACCGGTGTCGATCCTGCACCCGGACGTGTCGGGCGGCTCCCACGAGAACCTGCTCGCCGTGCACTCGCTCTCCAAGCGCTCCAACCTGGCCGGGTACCGCGCGGCCTTCGTCGCCGGAGACCCCGCCCTGGTCGGCGAGCTTCTGGCGGTGCGCAAGCACGCCGGGATGATCGTCCCCGCGCCAGTCCAGGCGGCGATGGGGGCGGCCCTGGACGACGACGCGCACGCGGCCGAGCAGAAGGAGCGGTACCGGGCCCGCCGGTCCCGGCTCCGAGCGGCCCTGGAGGGGGCGGGCTGGCGGATCGAGCACTCCGACGCCGGACTGTACCTGTGGGCGAGCCACCCCGACCACGACGCCTGGGGCGCGGTCGCGCACCTGGCGGAGCGCGGTGTCCTGGTCGCCCCCGGCGACTTCTACGGCGCCGCGGGGGCGGGGCACGTGCGGGTGGCGTTCACCGCCACCGACGAGCGCGTGGAGGCAGCCGTCGGGCGCCTGGCCGGCTAGCCGGGCGCGGTCGACCGCCTCGGCGGGCACGCCCCGAGGGGCTGTCGACGGACCCGGGCGGGGCGCGTCGGCGGACGCCCGGCTGACGGGCGCCGGCTCCCCTCCGACGAGGACCCGTGAGGGCCCCGGCGCGACTCGCGCCGGGGCCCTCACACGTCGTGTGGGACGGCGGCCGTCACCGCAGGACCACGCGGCCCCCGGTGTCGTCCTCCGTCGTGGTCCACGCCTCGGCGCCGTTCAGGCCGTCCGACGCGCGCCAGCGCCGGTCCCCGTGGGAGACCGAGGTCAGCCCGTACTCCTCGGCGTGCGCGACCGCCCACAGGGCCATCGCCCAGCCGAGGTCGCCGGTGGCCGACTCCTGGTCGCCGCCGGCCGACAGTGTCGCCGGGTCGACGCCGAAGACGCGCGCCATCTCCTCCTGGGCGCCCGCCGTGTCCGCGTCGCCGGCCCGCAGGGCGTCCAGGGTCTCGGCGTCGTACCAGCAGGTCAGGCCCGGTCCGAGTTCGCCTATGGTCACTTCGGCCATCCGCTCGGACAGGCCCTCGTGCTGGTCGTAGGCGTAGCCGTCCGCGCTGCGCTGCACCGCCTGGGCGGCCTCGAACACCGGGATCTCCGACCAGTTGTTCACCTCGACCAGCTCGTCGTAGAACGAGCGGGTGGAGAAGACCGGATCGAGGATCTGCTCCGGCTCGCCCCACTCCTGGGACGGCCGCTGCTGGAACAGGCCGAGGGAGTCGCGGTCCCCGTACTCGAGGTTGTAGAACGCGGACTCCTGCCACACCGTCGCGTACGCCACCGTCACCGCCTCCGGCGGCAGGTCGCGGCTGAACGCGACCCCGCTCACCGTGGTGGCGCTCACCGCCTGCGCGTCCTCCAGCACGTACTTGCCGTCGGACAGGTCCAGACGGCACCCCGGCTCAGGGGCCTCGACGGTGTCGACCCGCTCGAACGTGGTCAGCACGTAGTACGCGCCCGCGACGAGGAGGCCGCACACGAGGAAGAGGGACAACAGGATCTTGACGAAGGCGGAGAGCCTCCGGCGCTTACTGGGCACAGGCGAACCAAGGGTAGGGAGCAGGTGGGTGCACCGCACGGAGAGGAAGGTCACCCGTGCCGCGCGAGGGACCCACAGCGAGCCCCGGCCGCATTGTAGTCGGCGCCGGGCGGCCGGGCGGGGCGGATGCGCGGAGGCGGTCGCTACACACGGGCGGGGGGTACCACCGCACCTTCCGCGAGCCACTAACGTGTGTGCACATGACCAGCTCGTACTCCAGTCCGCTGCCCGACCAGATCGACGAACTCTGGGAGAAGCGCTCCGAACTCACGCCCTCCCACGTCGAGGCCCGTGAGACCATCACCGGCGCCATCGACCTGATCGACCAGGGCAAGGCCCGTGTGGCCTTCGTCGACCCCGCCACCGACGAGGTCGTGGTCGACGAGCGCGCCAAGCGTTCCATCCTCCTCGGCTTCAAGGTCCTGGACATGAAGGAGTCGCAGGTCGGCGACTTCCGCCACCACGACCGCATGCCCCTGAAGACCCGCTTCGACGGCGTCCGCGTCGTCGCCGGGGCGATCGCCCGCTGGGGCTCCTTCCTCGCCCCCGGTGTCGTCCTCATGCCGTCCTTCACCAACATCGGCGCCTACGTCGGTTCCGGGACCATGGTCGACACCTGGGCCACGGTCGGCTCCTGCGCGCAGGTCGGCCAGAACGTCCACCTGTCCGGCGGCGTCGGCGTCGGCGGCGTCCTCGAGCCGCCGCAGGCGTCCCCGGTCGTCATCGAGGACGACGCGTTCCTCGGCTCCCGCAGCATGGTCGTCGAGGGCGCCCGGGTGCGCACCGGCGCCAAGCTCGGCGCGGGCACCATCCTGACCTCCTCCACGCGCGTGTTCGACGCCGAGACCGGCGAGGAGCTCAAGCGCGGCGAGGCCCCGGCCTGGTCCGTGTGCGTGACCGCGAACCGGACCAAGAGCTTCCCGGGCGGCGACTTCGGCATGCCGGTCCTGCTGGTGCTCAAGCGCCTCCGGGAGGGCGAGGAGCACGACAAGCTCGCCCTGAACGACCTCCTCCGGGAGCACGGCGTCAACGCCTGACGCCCCGTCCGACCGGGGCCCGGCGCCGCGGCGCCGGAACCCGGGAGAACAGGGGCCGGCGGCACGCCGCACCCGCGTCCGCCAGGGGCGCCCTCCGCAGGCGGAGGGCGCCCTCCGCGTTCCAGGCCGCGTTCCGCGGATCATTCCGGGCTCGCGCCCCCCGGGCTGCCTCTCGCCGCGCCGACTGCGCTCGGACAGCCGAACCCGGGCTGACCTGCGCTACTCGCCTTGCGAGAGATGGCCTGGAAGCCGCTCGCGTCGATCGGCGCAAGCGCCGAGTCAACCGAAAGCATCCACGGAACACGCCCTAGCTTGGCGTTTAAGCTGCTTGCTTGGCTCCGGGGTTCCCCGTGGTACCCGTTTTGTTCTTCTTGGGCACCCCGTATCGGGGAGCTGGACGCTTGTTCGGCCTGCCCGCCGGACGCCCCGGACC
>NZ_JAUZMY010000073.1:0-2930 GCF_036327455.1 Nocardiopsis codii
GGGCGGGGTGGGGCCGGGGCGGGGGCGGGGTGACCGGAACGGTTCACGGTCCCGTCCCTCCCCCGATGATCTTGTACTTATAGCTCGTTTGAGCACCCCAAACGGGCTATAAGTACAAGATCATCGGGAGTGAGATCCCTCAGGTCACACCGGCAACGGTTCCGGTCAGGGCACTAGTAGCTGCCCGGGCCGGGGTTGTTCGGCTGGCCGGGGTGTCCGGGGTGGCCGCCCTGCTCGGGGTGGCCGGGCTGGGGGTAGCCCTGGCCGCCCTGGTCGGGCTGCGGGTAGCCGCCCTGGTCGGGCTGCGGGTAGCCCTGACCGCCCTGCTCGGGGTGGCCGGGCTGCGGGTAGCCCTGGCCGCCCTGGCCGGGCTGCGGGTAGCCGCCCTGACCGCCCTGGCCGGGCTGCGGGTAGCCGCCCTGACCGCCCTGCCCGGGCTGCGGGTAGCCGCCCTGACCGCCCTGCCCGGGGTGGCCGGACTGGCCGACCTGGCCGGGGTACACGCCGGGGGCCGGCGGGTACCCGGCGGGGGCGTTCGGGTCGGTGGCCCGGAACCACTCCTTCGAGGACGCGCTCTCGGCCAGGAGCAGCACGGAGATCGCCAGGCCCAGCCCGAGCGCGGGGTTGGAGCCGGTCAGGATACTGAGGACCGCGTTGGCCACCGCGAGGCCGACCACGATGCGCAGGAGGAAGCGGGCCCTGGGGCCGCCCTTGCCCATCTGCGCGATGACGTAGACCTCGAAGACGGTGATGAGGATACCGAGGAGCAGGGCCGCCACGAGGGCTCCCATGGACATGCCCGCTTCGGCCTCGACCTCGGCGGCGGGCAGCGTCATGAGGACGAGGAGGCCGAGGAAGGCGGTCCCGTAGAGGAGGACGGCGATGACCGCCCGGATGATCAGGATGACCCTGACCGCCTTGAGGGTGGTCGGCATGGGGGGTGTGGGGGCAGGGGGATACATGGGGAGGGGTTCCTTGTCGTCGGGGCCGTGGACGAGGGGCGGGAGCAGTGGCGGGGGGCAGGGACGGGGAGTAGGGGTGTCTCAGGGGATACGACTCCGCCGCGCGCCCGAAGGTTCCCCCTCCGCCCTCCGGGCTGTTCCCCGCCCCGGCCCGGCCCCGGTTCCGAGGGCCGCCGCGGACCCGCCACCGGGCGGTTCCGCCCGCTGCCCCACCCCACGATCATGTGTGACGTGCGTCACCCAACGACCTCATGGCCTCGAAAAACACTCCAGCACCAGACGCACACACCGTTACCCCCATTGACGTCAGCGTGACTAAATGATCACTTAGTTTCCAGTCTCTGACCCGCTACCAAGGAGACATCCATGATCGATCGCAGACTGTTCCTCGGCGGCACCACCCTGGCCGTGGGGGTTCCCCTCCTCGGTGCGTGCGCCCCGGGAACGACACCGGCCGCACTCAGGTCGGACAGCACTTCCCTGGCCAATCCGGGAGCGCTCCCAGTCAGTGTCGCCAACGAGACCGGCCGGTTCGCGGACGGGGAGGTCCTCGTCTACGTCGTGGGCACCGACCTGACCACGGACCAGCACGTGTGGGTCGACTCCTCCGGGACGCCCCACCCCGTCAGCGAGGACGACAACACCGACGACGGGTACACCGACTACTCGATCCCGCTCGACGCGCTCGGCGGCATGACGCTCCCCTACATGTCGGGGCGCATCTACCTGGCGCTCGGCGGCAAGCTCGGCATCCGCATCGTCACCGGAGGCGACGGCACGCCCGCGCTCCAGCTCCCCGCCGGCTGGGTGGAGAACGACCACGGCTTCGACGTGCTGCACGACTCGGTCGAGTTCACGCACAACGACGCCGGGATGTTCTGCAACACCAGCATGGTCGACCAGTTCAGCGTCCCCATCGGCATCCGGCTGACCGGCGACGCCGACCAGACCACGGGCACGTTCCAGCCGGGCGGGCGAGCCGCCGTCTTCGAGACCCTCTCGGCGGACCCCGTCTTCTCGTCGCTGGTCCACGAGGACCTGCGGGTGATCGCCCCCGGGCACGCCCTCGACCAGGGGCTGTTCCCGTCGGACTACTTCGACCCCTACATTGACGAGGTCTGGGCGCAGTACGCCTCCACCGACCTGACGGTCACCACCAACGCCGGGACCTTCACCGGCCGCGTGCAGGGCGACCAGCTCGTCTTCGACGGGGGCGTCGCACCGATCTCGCGGCCCTCCACCAGGGACGTCCTCTTCTGCGACGGCAACCTGGCCGCCCCCAACGACGGGATCACCGGGCCCGTCGCCGCCATCGTGGGCGCCGCGTTCAACAGGGCGACCCTGCTGACCGCCTCCCAGCAGCCCACCAACGACCCGGACACCTTCTACCAGTCGGAGATCGCCAACCACTACGCCGCCGTCTTCCACGCGAACACCGTGGACGGCAAGGCGTACGGGTTCGCCTTCGACGACGTGGAGGACTTCGCGTCCTACATCCAGGACCACGGTCCCTCCGCACTCGAAATCACCCTCACGGCGTTCTGACGCCACGGCTCGCAGCCCGCGCACGCGGGCGCCTCCGGCTCGGGAGCGCATCCGAGGAGCTGTCGTACGACGGACTCCGCCCCCGGCCCGGAGGTCGAGCCCGCTGAACTCCCGGTCCGCCGACCGTCGCCGGGGCCCGTTCCGTGTGTGGGGCGCGGGAACGGGTCCCGTCGGTGCGGTGGACCGGGACCGGGGACGCCCCCGCGCCACAGGCGCGGGGGCGTCCCCCTTGTGCCGACCGGACACGGACCCGACACGCGGTCCGACGCAGCGCCCCTTCCCGGCCACCCGGTTCCGGACCTGCCGGGCCGGGTGGGCACGGGCTTCGGGACCGACCGTCGCCGCACTGACCGGAGTGGGATCGTGGACGGGACCGGTGGTTGCCCGGAGAGGGTGAGGAGGGCGGCAGGGGCGGGTGGGCGG
>NZ_JAUZMY010000074.1:0-2515 GCF_036327455.1 Nocardiopsis codii
GGTGGGGCGATGACCAGTTGGGCTCCGTTGAGGAGGGGTGCCCAGATTTCGTAGGTGGAGGCGTCGAAGGCGTGGGGTGCGTGGAACAGGACCCGGTGGTGGGGTTGCAGGTTCCAGGCGGGGTCGGCGGCCAGGTCCACGACGCCTTGGTGGGTGATGGCGATGGCTTTGGGTGTGCCGGTGGTGCCGGAGGTGTGCATGGTGTACGCGATGTCGAGCGCACGCACCACGGGAAACAGCTGATCTGGGCCGGTGGTTTGGAGAGGGCGCGACTGTGGGTCGCTGGTTGGCGTAGTGGTGCGGTCGCAGGTCAGGGTGTGGTGGTCGCTTAGGCCGGGATGGTCGTCCAGGGCGGTGTCGGTGACCACGAGTGGGCAGGGGTTGGGGGCCAGGAGTTGGCGCAGGCGGTGTTCGGGCAGGTCGGTGTGCAGGGGTTGGTAGGCCGCACCGGTTTTGAGGATGGCGAGGAAGGCCACCACGGTGTGGTGGCTGCGGTGCATGAGGACGGGGACGTCCATGCCGGGTGTGATGCCGTGCTCGATCAGGCGTAGGGCGAGGTCGTGGGCTTGTGTGTCCAGTTCGCCGTAGGTGAGGGTGCCCTGGTCCCAGCGCAGCGCGGTGCGGTCGGGGTGCTGGGCGGTCCGCTCTGCCAGGAGCTTGAGCAGGGTGGTGGGTTCACCCGCGGGGCGGGGTCCTTGTCCCTGGTCGAGAAGGGCACGGGTCTCCTCCGGATCGAGCAGGTCGATCCCGCCGATGGGGGTGGAGGGGTCGGCCGCGGCGGCGGTGAGCACCCGGACCAGCCGCTGGCCGATGTTCTCGGCGCTCTCCTGATCGAACAGGTCCCGGGCGTACTCCAGAGAGACGAGGAGTCCATCGTCAGCGGTGGTACTGAAGGCGAATGCCAGATCGAACTTGGCGACGTCGAGCCCGACGGGGATTCGGGTGCTGGCAGTGCCAGGAAGGGCGACTTCGGAGTGACCTCCGTCGTGTTCCCATCCGATGGAGGTTTGGAAGAGGGGGTGTCGTGCGAGGGAGCGTGTGGGGCTGAGGGCTTCGACGACCTGCTCGAAGGGGACGTGGGTGTGGTCGAAGTCCTCCAGGTCCTGCTGGCGGACGCGGGTGAGGAGTTCGGTGAAGGTGGGGTTCCCGGACAGGTCGGTGCGCAGGACCAGGGTGTTGACGAAGAACCCGACCAGGTCGTCCAGGGCCTGGTCGTCGCGGCCTGCGACCACCGTGCCGAGCGGGATGTCGTTGCCTGCTCCGAGGCGGGAGAGCAGGACCGCGACCGCGGCCTGCACCGCCATGAAGGGGGTGGCGCCGGCCGACCGGGCGACCGAGCGGATCCGGGCGAACACCTCGGGAGCGAGTGTGAAGGAGACTGTTCCGCCTTGGTGACTGGAGGCAAGAGGGCGCGGCCGGTCGGTGGGCAGGACCAGTTCCTCGGGCAGGTCTTGGAGGCGGGTGCGCCAGTAGTCCAGTTCCCGGACTGCGAGCGGGGCTTCGGCGTTGTCGTCGCCGGGGTGCGGGTCGAGGAGTTCGCGTTGCCAGAGGGTGTAGTCCACGTACTGGACCGGCAGCGGATCCCAGTCGGGTGCCTGTCCCTGTAGGCGGGCCTGGTAGGCCTGGCCCAGGTCGCGGGAGAGCGGCCCCATGGACTGCCCGTCCCCGGCGATGTGGTGCACCACCAGGACCAGGACGTGCTGCTCGGGGTCGGTGCGCAGCACATGCGCGTGCAGGGGGACGTCGGTTTCCAGATCGAACAGGTGCCCGGCGTGCTCGCCGACCAGCGCCTCCACCTCGTCGGTGGCGCAGTCGGTGACCCAGAGTCCGACCAGGTCCGCGGTCGGATCCAGAACCGTTTGGGACGGCTCCCCGTCGTGTTCGGTGAACACGGTCCGCAGAGCCTCATGGCGGTGGACGACGTCGTTCAGAGCAGCGTGCAGTGCTGTGGTGTCCAGGGCCCCGTCCAGACGTGTGACGACCGGGACGTTGTATGTCGCCGAGGGTCCTTCCAGGCGGGACAGGAACCACAACCGACGCTGCGCGAACGACAACGGCAGCACCCCGGACCGAGCTTCGATCGCCTTCAGTGCGGGAAGGTGCCTGCCGTCGTTGTCGAGTGTCTTGTTGAGTCCGGCGACCGTCGGGTTCTCAAAGATCGTGCGGACGCTGGAGTCGATGCCCAGGGTGGAACGAACCCGTCCGATGAGCTGTGTGGCAAGGAGGGAGTGGCCGCCCAGGGCGAAGAAGTCGTCGTCGATGCCGACACTGTCCAGTCCCAGGACCTGGGCGAACAGGGAGCAGAGGACCTCTTCGCGCGGATTGCGGGGACCTCGTCGGGAACCGTGTGCCGCAGCCGAGAAGTCCGGTGTCGGTAGTGCGCTGTGGTCGAGCTTGCCGTTGACGGTCATCGGCAACCCCCCCGACAACACCACCACCACAGCCGGAACCATGTACCCCGGCAACACCCCCGCAACCCGCTCCCGCACCACCACCGGATCCACCAACTCACCCA
>NZ_JAUZMY010000075.1:0-1386 GCF_036327455.1 Nocardiopsis codii
CCGCTGCGGCCCGACGTACTGACGTCGATCAGGTAGTCGTTGCCGGGCGGGTAGGTCCCGGTCTCCTCCACCAGTTCGAGGTCGTCCCAGCCCAGGGATTGGCTGGCCGGGTCGAAGCCCTGCTCGGTGACGTAGACCTGGAAGTAGTCCGCGCCGTGCGAGGCCTGGTCGTACAGGTGGATGGTGAAGTCGTCGCCGACGTCGGTGGTCTGCCACGCGCCCGGGGTGTCCATCGAGTCGTAGCGGCCGCCCTCGGTGTTGCCGCCGCTGCACAGGGTCCCGTCCGGGACCTGGCCCTGGTGGTCCCCGCCGACGTTGTCGCGGTAGAGCCCGTTCCAGTTCCACATGGCGTTGGGGTTGTCCTGCCACGCCTGCCAGCACATGGGGTCCTCCTGCGCCATGGCAGGGTTCTGGAAGTCGTCCCCCCAGCGCTCGAAGCAGCCGTAGTTGCGGGAGGCGGGGTCGACGACCGAGCCGTGTGCCGAGGCGGGTGCGGCCAGCGTGGTCAGCCCGAGCAGGGGAAGGGACGCCAGCACGAGTGCGCGTCCCCACCAGCGGGGGGTGCCGGTGGTCTCGTGGGTCTTGCCGTTCATTGCGTTCTCCATCGTTCTCGGCTGGATCAGCCGATCGACGGGAGCGCTCCCACACCGTGTCTACCCAGGGGAGCCGGGACGAAACGGGCGCCGCGAATCCTGGGGAGGGGAACTCCCCCACGGCGCCGCCGCACCGCCCGCCGACGCGGCCCTCCACCGCGAGGGCACCTGCGGACACCGCCGCCGAGCACCGGACCCCACTCCGCACAGGGGGACGCGCCGACCCCGCTCACGGCGGCGCACCCTCCTCCGGTGATGCCGGCCCACCGCCCCACCCGACCCGGCCAGCCCCCTCTCAGGCGGGACGCCCCGTGGAACCCGGGACCATGGGAGGCGCGCCCGAACGCGGCGCCGGGCGGAGTCGTCGCGGAGTCCGCGGCGCCTCCCCCGGGGCGCGACGGCGGCGGCCCGCCCGCTCTGTGTGAGCGTTCGGCAACCCCTGGTTATTACTGAACAGTTGTGAACCAGGTCACTACCTGGCTATTCATGAAATGGGGACCGCGTCCCAGAAACACTGCGGTCATTTGGTGTTTACATATCACCATTGGAGAGCTACGGTGCTGAAAAGCGTTCCGGGATCATAACCCCCTGTAACCACACACGGAACGCCCTTCGCACTCCTTGACCGCACAACGCAACTCGCCATTCCCGCTTACGACTGGGAGCGCTCCCACCTTCCTTCCAGTTCTCATCCACCCCTTTTTCTCGCCTTTTTCCAGGCGAAACCCCTCCGATCACCCGTCCGCCTTACCCCGGATCTCAGGCCCCCCTATGCCCCGTTCACCACCAGGAA
>NZ_JAUZMY010000076.1:0-1371 GCF_036327455.1 Nocardiopsis codii
TCGAGCTTGCCGTTGACGGTCATCGGCAACCCCCCCGACAACACCACCACCACAGCCGGAACCATGTACCCCGGCAACACCCCCGCAACCCGCTCCCGCACCACCACCGGATCCACCAACTCACCCACACCCGGCACCACATACCCCACCAAATGACGGTCCTGCGCCACCTCCCCACACACAGCCACCACCGCCTCCACCACACCCGCACACCCCACCAGAACCGACTCCACCTCCGCCGGCTCAATCCGATACCCACGCACCTTGACCTGCTCATCAGTACGCCCACCGAACACCAGACGCCCATCCGAGGACCACCGCACCCGATCCCCCGTCCGATACATCCGAGCCCCCGCCACACCCCCGAACCCACACGCAACGAACCGCGACGCCGTCAACCCCGACTGACCCACATACCCCCGCGCCAACCCCGGACCAGCCACATACAACTCACCCTCAACCCCCACCGGCACAGGCCGAAGAAACTCATCCAGCACAAACACCGACGTCGAGGCCACCGGAACACCGATCGTCACCGCCTCACCCGCCACCAGATCACCACCGGTAGCGCACACCGTCGTCTCGGTCGGACCATAGGAATTCACCAACCGGCGCCCCCGCGCCCAACGCCGCACCGTCTGCTCCGAACACGCCTCACTCGCCGTGATCACCGTCATCCCACCCGGAAGCGCACCATCGGGCAACGTCGCCAACAACGACGGCGTCACCGTCACATGCGTGATCGAGGCCAACCGCTCCGCCACCCCCGCGGAATCCAACAACTCACGCGCATGACCCACCACCAAACACCCCCCGGTGAGCAGCGCCATCATCACCTCCCACACCGACCCGTCGAAACCGATCGACGCGGTCTGCAGCACCCGACTGCCCACACCCGCACCCAGCACCCCGAACCGGTGCACCAACCGCCCCGCCCCACCATGGGTCACCGCCACACCCTTGGGCCGCCCCGTCGACCCCGACGTATGGATCACATACGCGGTGTTGTCCAACCGCAACGGACCCACACGCTCGGCATCACCCACCGGGCCACACCCCAGACCCGACACATCGACCCCACCCACCACCACAGCCCGCACACCCGAGCCCGACAACCGGCCCACATCATCCACAAGCCCGACCAACGGACGAGTACCAGCCACAATGTCGCACTGCCTGACCAGCGGATACTCAGGATCCACCGGGATATACACACCACCGGCCTTGAGCACGGCCAGCATGCACACCACCAACTCCACCGACCGGTCCACACACACCACCACCCCGACCTCGGGGCCCACCCCCTGCCCGATCAACCACCGAGCCCACCGGTTGGACACCTCGTCCAACTCCACATACGACAACCCGCCC
>NZ_JAUZMY010000077.1:0-1271 GCF_036327455.1 Nocardiopsis codii
TGGGTGAGTTGGTGGATCCGGTGGTGGTGCGGGAGCGGGTTGCGGGGGTGTTGCCGGGGTACATGGTTCCGGCTGTGGTGGTGGTGTTGTCGGGGGGGTTGCCGATGACCGTCAACGGCAAGCTCGATCGGGCGGCGTTGCCTGTCCCGGATTTCTCGGCGTTGGTCGCGGGTGGGGGTCGGAGCGCGCGTGGTGTGCGTGAGGAGGTGTTGTGCGCGTTGTTCGCCGGGGTGTTGGGGGTCGAGGGGGTGGGTGTCGATGATGATTTCTTTGTTCTGGGCGGCCACTCCCTCCTCGCGACTCGCCTGGCGAACCGGATTCGCAAGGTGATGGGTATCGACCTGGGGGCGCGGGTCGTGTTCGACGCACCGACCGTGGCCGAACTCGGTGAGGTTCTCCGCCAGTACTCACACACCGCTCTCCCCGTGTTGAGGCCGGCCGGAGCTCGGTCCGAGTCGACGCCGTTGTCGTTCGCGCAGCGTCGGTTGTGGTTCCTGTCCCGTCTTGAAGGGCCCTCGGCGACCTACAACGTCCCGGTCGTCACACGTCTGGACGGCCCCCTGGACACCACAGCACTGCACGCCGCCCTCAACGACGTCGTCCACCGCCACGAGGCGCTGCGGACCGTGTTCACCGAGCACGACGGGGAGCCCTCCCAAACGGTCCTGGCCCCGACCCCGGACCTGGTCGGACTACAGGTCACCGACTGCACCACCGACGAGGTGGAGGCACTGGTCGCCGAACATGCTGGGCACCTGTTCGACCTGGAAACCGACGTCCCCCTGCACGCCCACCTGCTGCGCACCGCCCCCGACCAGCACGTCCTGGTCCTGGTCGTGCACCACATCGCCGGAGACGGACAGTCCATGGGACCGCTCTCCCGCGACCTGGGCCAGGCCTACCAGGCCCGCCTCCAGGGACAGGCTCCCGGTTGGGATCCGCTGCCGGTGCAGTACGTGGACTACACCCTCTGGCAACGCGAACTCCTCGACCAACCACAGGAACAGGTCTCGGAGCAGACCCGGGCCCAGGGCCAGGAGCAAGGACAGGACCAACCACAAGGACAGACCCAGGATCCGGGGCAGGTCTCGGAGCAGGGACAGGGCCAGGAGCGGGACCGGGGTGCGGGGACCCTTGCCGAACGGGAACTGCACTACTGGCGTACCCGCCTGCAGGACCTCCCGGAGGAGTTGGTGCTGCCCACCGACCGGCCGCGCCCCCAGGTGTCGTCCTATCGGGGTGGGCGGGTCTCGCTCACGGTGGGCGCCCAG